>NZ_JBSRLA010000067.1:0-19283 GCF_055149105.1 Desulfosalsimonas sp.
ATATACTTTGTAAAAGGATAAGTGGCTGATAAGTGACTATTTATATGATTAATGATTATAGGGGCTTATCTTGATCCAACCGTCATTTGCGGTTATAGTTCATAACCCTGACTTTTCCCGGATGAACAGATAAAGACTGTCTTGACACCCTCCCTATACAAAAGATACAGTAATATATCAACAGGATTCCCGTTTTTCAAACTGCCGTGCACCCTTAACCCCAACAGGTATGAAAATGCGCAAAATCCAATTTTTCACCTTTCTTGCCGTCGCATTGCTGGTAGCCGGGAGCACAGGCGAGGCCCGGATCTACCATTACACGGACAATAACGGTGTCACCCGTTACACCAACGACCTTTCAAGCGTACCGGAATCCTACCGGAACACGGCGGAAGCCACCAGGGAAATTCCGGTCCGTCCGGCCCGGGCCGAAGATGACGCCAAAGGCATAAAACCCGGGGTCGGGGAAAAGCCGGATGAATCCAAAACCTTCCAGGACATGGAAGAACGGCGCCTGGAACTGGAAGCCAAAAAGCAGGCCCTGGACGAGAAATACCAGGACCTGATGCGGCAGCAAAAAAAATTAAAGAATGCCGGAAAACAGCTTGAAGACAAAAAGCAGGTCAGGGCCCACGAGAAAAAGGTCCAGGCACTCAACGAAAAGATCCGGGCCTATGAGGAGGAAAAAAACGCCCTGAAAGCTGAAATCGAGCAATACAACCAGAAAATGGGCGATCTGCGCGACGACGGCTGAAACAACCCGGCTTGCCTAACGCGCCTTCCAGGATGCTTCTTCCAGCCATCGGGCCAGACCTTCTGCATGCTGCCCGGCCCTGGTGATGGCAATGCCCTGAAGGCTTTCCACAAACAGGTCATGATCTTTGGGAATCGTTGCAGCCACCTTTTCCGGATCCAGACGGGAGGCAATCATGGCCTCGATCTCCGGCTCGCTTTTGTTGATCACAAAATAAAGGGGCCGGTCTGCATGCGCTGCCATCCCGGCCATCCTGGCTGCGAGCTTCAGGGATTCCGCAGTGGGATCCACCACCGCAAGCATCACATCCGCGCACCCGATCACACCCCGGCCGAAATGTTCCACCCCAGCCTCTGTGTCCACGATCACAATCTGCCCGGGCTCCACCCGCAGGCTTTCGAGAAACCGGGTGGAGAGCATGCCCATGGGACAGGCGCACCCCTCTTTGTAATCATGGATCTTTCCAATGGAAACCACACGAATATTGCCGGTTTCTGAAACGCAATCTTCCGGCAAATCCGCCATGGACTGTCCCATGGAAAAGATGCCCTGTGGATTTTCGGAAATAGGTGCGTTTATTTTTTCCTTAAACCCCTTTTTGCCTCCAAGGCTTTCCATTAAATCCATGGGCGGGGCCACACCGATCAAGTGGGCGATACCGAAATTGGACTCATCTGCATCCACCAGCAGCACCTGGCGGCCCATGGCATCAAATGCCCGGGCCAGCATCACCGAAAGGGTGCTTTTGCCGCACCCGCCCTTGCCGCAAATCAATATTTTCATATAACCTCCTGTAAAACTGAAAAGCGCGGCATCACCGCCGCAATTGAAAAACAATGGCGATCTCCAGGCCAATCGGGGGATTCCCGGCATCCGGGGGCGGCGGATCAAAGGGCCCGGCTGCCCGCACGGCTTTTACAGCAGCGTTATCCAGGCTGGAAAACCCGGAACTTTCCACCACCTCCGGATCTGAAACCCGGCCTTTGAAGTCCACATGAAATGACACAATCACCCGGCCCTCCTGGCGGCGCTGTCGGGCAGAGCCCGGGTACTGCTTATTTCGTTCAATGGCTGCCCGGATCCCGGAAAAATAGGCGGCCATAACATCTTTATTCGCCCTTGCGGGCCTGCGTGGTTCCGCGCGGTCTTCAGCGGTTTCAAAAGTTTCCGGGCCCTGCCATTGGGCAACCTGCTCGGACACAACCTCCGGCTGTTTTTCTTCGGGCTCTGCTGCATTCTCGGTCGGAATCTCCGGCGGACGGGGCGCATCCGGTGTTGGTGCGTCAGCCGCAGGGGCCGGATGCGGAGGACGGTCCGGGGGGTTGGGCACCGGCAAGCCTTCGGGTTCTGCTGCTGTATCCACAGTCACCTCAATGACTTTTTCCGGCGAAGAAGGTGCCATCTGCCGAAACTGCCAGAACAAGCCCAGGTGCACGCCCACAGAAAAGATCACCAGCATCCAGAACAGCCAGTTGATGTTTTGGAAATATTTGATAAACCCGGCCATATGGTCTGCGCTCAAGGCCTGGTGCCGGTTTTTTCAGTGGCCAGAAACAAGCGCCCGGCGCCGGCGGCACGGGCAATGTCCATGACATTGACCGCAGATTCAAGATCCACGGACCGGTCCGCCTTGACCATCACCAGACTGGACCCGGATGCGGCGTTCAGCCTGTTTTCAAGCCTTTGCTGCAGATCGTTTAGGGCCACTGATTCCTTTCCGAGATAGATCTTGTTGTCCCGGTCCAGATAAACCGTAATTTCCTGGCTCTCCCGGGCCGCCGCGGAGCTGGATTCCGGCAGATTGACGTCTATGCCGGACTCGGAAATAAAATTGGTGGTCAGCAGAAAATAAATCAGCAGCATAAAAACAATATCAATCAGGGGCGTCATTGGCGCCTGCATCCGGTAACGCTCTTTTTTCTTTCTGTGCACCAGCATGGCGGCCTCCTTAATTGCGTCCGGTCAGGGCAGTGAGAAAAGTCACCGCACCGTCCTGGAGCCGGGCCTCGTAGCGCTCCACCCGGGCCAGCAGATAGCTGTGGATCACCATGGCCGGCAGGGCCACGGCAAGCCCCAGGGCGGTAGTGAGCATGGCCTCCCAGATGCCGCCGGCCAGTACCGCGGCATTGACCTTGCCGCCCATTTCCTGAATCACCATAAAGGCCTTGATCATGCCGATGACGGTTCCCAGCAGGCCCAGCAGCGGGGCAATATTGCCGATGGTGGCAAGGGCCTGCAAATACCTGGACAAACCCCGGACTTCTTCTTCGGTGGCATGAATGATAACAGTTTCCAGAACCTCCCGGTCTTGGTTGCGGTAATCCATTGCCTTTCGCAATACCCGGCCCATGGGGGAATTGCTTTGTTCCGCCATTCGTGCCGCGCCCGGGGCATCACCGGATTTGAGCAGGCTGATGACTTTCTCAGCCAGCCCCGCACCCCTGGCGCGCATGAGGGTAAAGCGAATCACCCGCTCCAGGAAAATGGCCAGCACAAGCACGGAACACAGCAAAATGGGAATCACCAACACTCCGCCCTTTGCAATAAATTCAAGCGTCATTGTTCTTCTCTCCTTCTACCGAATCTTAATCTATCCGTCTGCTTCTTCGCCGGGCTCAGTGTGAATATCGGCCACACCGTCATAATCCAGATCTTTGGATCGCTTCAGCAGCTGCTGATTCTCCCCGTAGGTCTCCCAAACATCTGCCCTGCCGTCGCCGGTGGTATCCCGGCGAATTTCGGAAAGACGCCCCTGTTCATACGAATACCACGCATCCGGAGCCCCGTTTCCGGTTAAATCTTTTTCCGCAAAAACCACCTGCTCATCCTGGTCATAATACCAGGTCATGTTCAAGGACCCGGACTCATCCCCGTGCCGTGTCTGCTGCTTGATCAGCCGGCCCTCTTGATCATACCAGGCCCGGCGGTCGGGCCGGCCGTCGCCGTTTTTATCTGTTTCCACCATCTGTGCGCCAATGCCGGAATCAAGGAACACAACTGTTTCAAATCGGCCGTCATGATCCTTGTCCTGAAAAATCTGACCCTTTTTCTCCCCTGAGTAAAACCGCCGCCAGTCCGTCTGACCGTCAAGATTGGTATCTTTTTCCTCCTGCACCAGGTTTTGATTTTCATAATACCGGATTTTTTCTGCAACACCGTCGGCATCTGCGTCAATGGCCACCCTTTTGGCTTTGCCGGATGCGTCCGGATATACGGTCTGCTCGGAATGGCCGTCATTATCGGCATCGTTTTCCACCCTGGCGGGTTTGCCGTTTTTATAGAACACGACCCGGTCAAAGTTGCCGTCCTGGTTGGTGTCGTATTCCGCCTTTTGCGGCTGCGAGTTTTGAAAAAAAACCTGTTTGTCCCAGCGGCTGTTTCCGCTCTGATCGATTCGCCGCTTTTGTAGTTTTCCGCCACGGTATGTCTCAAGGATATCAAAGTGGCCATTGCCGCTGGTATCCTGCTTTTTGGATACCACCTGCCCGTTTTCATATTCCATAACCGTATCCAGGCGGCCGTCTTTTGTGGAGTCGGACTTTTGTTTAACGACTTGGCCCTTGCTGTCAAAATACAGGGATTTTTGGACCCGGCCCTGGTCATCGAGCCGCTGCTGGCGGATGCGCTGTTGATTATCATAAAAATCGCGGACATCGATTTTGCCGTCGCCGGTGGTATCACGTTCAATGCGCACCAGACGGCCGTTTTCATAATACTGGAAGCCATCCATGTCCCCATCCCTGTTTTGGTCCACCAAAAGCTTGACCAGCCGGCCGGATTTGTTAAAACGGGCAATCTGGTCCACTTGCCCGTCATTATTGGTGTCGCGCTCGAGGCTCCGGTCGTTTTCCGCCTCACCAGCCCAAACAACAGCTCCATGGCCCGATATCCCGGCCACCAAAACAAAAAGCACCGCCAGGACGGCTGCCAAAGTGGTCATTTTTTTTGTCATGCCTGAAAACATACGGATATTATCCAATATTGGCAAATCATAGGGTATCATCTGTTTTAAAGCAAAAAAGCCACAAAGAATTCATTCCCTTTGCCGGGGAATACAAACCTTCGTGGCTTCGTGACCGCACCCTTATTAATGCCGCTCACCCGAAATACACAAATCAAAAGCGGCAGTTTTTGTACAATTAAAAAAAATCCATAAGACGTCTTCTGACGCCGCTAAGTGGATCATTCTACCTTTTTTGTGCCACAAGTCAAGCAAATACCGGTATCGTCGGCACATCCGGAGAAAACCGGCAAGCAGACCATAACAGGATTAAAAAAAGCCCTGCTCCCCGAAAAGGGAGTCAGGGCTTTTTGATTTTCAGAACAAAATCCGGAAAAATTACAGCTCAAGCCAGGAATCGGAATAGAGCTTGCGGCCGAGGATCACGTCCACGGTCTTGACATAGTCGGCCAGTTCTTTTTCATACTGACTGGCATCTACGGGCTCGTCCATGGCTTTTTGGATCACGTCCACGATTTCCGGATGTTTTCCCTTGGCAATGGCGGTCAGTTTCTCATCCAGGGGATCGGAAATCACAGAATACATGCCGTAGCGCTCCAGCATAACCATGTAGGTCTGATTCAAAATGGGGCGCAGATAAGCCGGCGGGCCGTTGGAGATATTGGACAACCCGCAGGTGCTTTTGGCGCCCGGCGCGATATCCTGAAGCATCATGTAAAAATTCATCAGGCTCACCAGCTGTTCCTGCTGAATGTTGACCGGGGTGACAATGCCGTCGACCCAGATCTTTTCATTTGCAATGCCTGCTTCATTGGCTGCATACAGCAATTCCACGCACAGCGCGGCCCGCTCGTTTTCATCCCTGGGCAGCCCCTCAGGGCCCCACATCAGTGCGATGAAATCGGCATTGTACTCTGCGGCAATGGGCAGCATTTTTTCATACCGCTCGGGCCGGGCCATGATCGAGTTGATCAGGGGCGGCTGGGCGGTGGCCTTATAGACCTTCAGGCCTTCTGCAATGGCATCAATATTGGAAGTATCCAGGGCCAGTGGCAGCTCAGTGACTTCCTGCACGGTCTTGACCACCCAGGGCATCAGTTCGGTGCCGTCTTTCTTGGCCGGGCCGAGGTTAATATCTATATAATCCATCCCCCGGGCTTCCTGGTCCTTGACTTCCTCCTGGATGGGGGCTGGATCCCGTTCCTTTAATGCCTTGCCGATTTTCTTGGACATGACATTCAAACTTTCGCCTATCAACAGCATGGAGAACCTCCCTTTGTTGGTTCTGCGTCCGGCACAGACAAAAGGTCCGGGCCGGATTCTCGGTTATTGTCTTTGCTTCAGGAATGCCGGAAGGTGCGGGGCTTCCCGCGGCCCGACCGTCACGGTCCAGTCCGGAAGCTCTTCTTCGATCTCACCGGTAATGGAAGCGGCATAACCGGGAATAATGAGTTCCTTGTTTTTGACCTTGTCGCCAATGCCGCACTTTTTCACAAACATGCCCACATCATCGCCGGCAAATTTTCCGGCCGCCCACGCGGTAAGCACGGACAGGCCTTCGGTGTCTTTGACCAACAGCCAGGCCGGAACCTTGCTGCCTTCAATTTCGCCGGAAACAATAAAATAGGTCAAAGCAAAGTTGGTGGTGATCAGCACCGGTGAATTCTCGTCCGGATTGCCGATGGGGTAGATGTCTTCCACCACTGTCATGGGCCGCTGCGGGTCAGTGAAGATATTGAGCCGTTCGAGCAGCAGTGCAAACAGGGACTCACTGGCAAAATCCGACATCACACAAATGGCGCCATACTTGGCGATGAACATGGAGGCCAGAAGCGTTTCCATGTCCAGATTGGATGCCATTTCGCACGGAAAGACAATGGTGGGATACCCCACCGAGCGGTTGCTCTTTTTCAGGGCTGCCCGGCGAATGTTGACCTGGTCTTCATAGGCCTTTTTGACATCCCTGGATCCGGAATCAATGACGATCTTTTTAAACCCTTCCTCCCGAAGCTTGTCGGTCATCTCCATAAGGCCTTCCACGGAATCGGCCTTGATGGTCAGGGGCAGGTCGTTTTCCTTGGCCAGTGCGGAGAAATCGTCAAAATTATCCTTGGTGGCTGCATAAATCAGGGGATTTTTAAACTTGCAAACCTCCACGGCGGCCTTCATCACATCGAGATTCTCCGACATCAGGATGAGGTTGAATTCCGAGTTTTCAGCAATTTTTTTGGCCTTGGCGGCAAATGCGTCGGCATCGCCGTTGGCGTCTTCCAGGGCCACAAGCTCGGGCCGCAGGGTAAAGCCCACGCGCTCGAACTGGAAAGCATTCCATACCTTGAGTTTCTGGTCCAGCTCCTTGTCATCCATGTCTGACTTGATCTTGCCGGCCAGTGCAGTGGGATTGAAAAAGGTTTTTTCGTGGCGGTACTGAACGGTTTCGCCGCCCACGGTTCTTGCCCGGACCCCTTTGCCGATCTGAACCGGCAGAATCGGGGGGGCCGATGCTTCGGCCAGCTGCTCGCGAGCTTCGTCAGATACATACGGGCAGCTGTCGAGTTCGGCTTTTCCGGAAGCAAGGTTCATTGCAAAGGCAAGACACGTGGGAGCCCCGCATTCCTTGCAGTTGGTCTGCGGCAGCAGCTTAAATATCTGAATTCCGGTGAGTGCCATTTTTTTCTCCTCGCTTTACGCTATCCTGTCATTATAACCGAATCAGAACCGGGCCGCTGTCTGCGGCCCGGTTCCTTGTCTGCTGTCATCAACCCACGACGGATTCCAGCTTCAGCGCCGGATGATCCTTTTCCTTGAGGAACTCTATGACTTCCTCTTCCGTGGTGCCAACGGTCTCATCTGCAATCTTGTCATAAAAATCCGGAACACCCAGTTCCTTGGCCCGGGAATCAATCCGGTCCTTGATCTCTTCTTTGAGCATCTTGGGCATCCAGACGATTCTGAGCAGCCCGCCTTCGTCCATATCCGGCGGACCGTCGCCGCGGATGAACTTGCGCTGGGTGATGTTGAACTTGGAATGGCCCACAAAACCCGGGGACTTGGCACCGCCGCCCATGACACCGGCCAGGGTGGTAAACTTCATACCGCAGGGGGTATCGCCGGTATATTCGCGGTTTACCGTCATAACGCCGTTACAGGTGGGCAGCACCGCAGCGATGCACTCGCAGCAGCCGCAGGTGGTCATGGGATCATAAACGATGGAGTAGAAGTTGTAGCCTTCCACCGCACCGCGGGATGCCTGCTTGACAAACTCATTGACCCCTTTCCACTGACCCAGGCGCGGATCAATCACTTCACCCTTTTTAATGGGCTGGTTGGGTCCCGTGGGGTTGATTTCGTAGGAGGCCTTGCAGTCCATCCAGTTATAGGCGCCGCACAGACCGGTCCGCTCCGGGGAAACCGAACAGACGTGATTGGGCGCAAAGGACTGGCACAGGGTGCAGGAGTAGTAGATTTCCACGTCCTCGTCCTTCATGTTCTCCACCCGCTCATCGCGCTGCTTGTACTCGGCCCGGGCCCGCTCGGTCATCTTTTCCACATCGTCCTTGTTGGTATACAGGGTCACCTGAACCTTGTCGAGGACCTTGCCGAAATCCTGGTGCATCTTGGCATGCAGGACCACGCCGATGTCCTTTAAGGTAAAGCCTTTTTCCACGGCTGCTTTGCTCACCCGAATCCAGGAAATGTCGCGCTGACCGATATGCATCACGCCCTGGATGTAGTTGATCAGGTGGTGGATCTGGCGTTCCAGGATGGGCTCAAAGTCCGCCTGGAACTCCCGGCCGGCGATCTGGACGTAAATGCCCAGCGGCAGGGTGTCGCCTTCGCCGATATCCGTGATATCCTTGCCAACGACCTCAACCTTGCCGTCTTCGATTTCCTTCATGTCAGCCATTTTCACCAGCTCGGTGCACTGGGTCTTGCCGCCGCCCATCTGGGAGTGCAGGTCTTTTCCGCGCACCCGCTCGCCCTCGTAGGCAGGACCGAAGGAACAGGAGATATCGATCTGGGATACCTGGACTTTCAGGCCGCGGACTTCCACGGAGCGCTGAACGATCTCATCATGGGGAACATTGGCCACCACATGCTCATAGGTGCAAATGCCGGTGGGCAGAATTTCCGGGATATCCGTGTCGGCCAGGGTGGGAAAGCCCCAGTTGACGCATCCGGCTGCTGCCACGCCCCATTCGGTACCAATATCGCCCAGGGCGTTGACAAAGGCAAAGATCCGGTCTTTGTTGTACTTGAGAATCTTCTTGTAGTCGCCCGGCTGCAGACCGCCAAAGGCCATGGCCGCACGGTTGGCAAACCCGAGGGCGAAAACCGCAGAGGAGATATCCGGCCCAAAGGGCACGATGCGGGTGTTCCACCCCACCTGAACGTCGGCTTCCAGGAGCTGGTCAATAATGGAAATCCCGCGATGCTGGGCCGCACAGAAGATATAGAGATTGCGTTTCTGGTATTCTTCCACGATGTTCTTGGCGATCTCCGGGCTCGGGGCAGCGCCCACGATGGCGGCAAAACCCGGAGCCGAACCGTCGACAAATTCCACACCGCGTTTGCGAAGCACAATGTCATCTGCCGGGCCCAGCCAGACTTTGCCGTTTTCAATATCCGGATCTTCATGCGGATAGTAGAAATCCGGGTCCTTGACGATCCGCAGGGCCTCCTTGATTTCATAGGCCAGGATGGCCGCCATGCCGGCATCCAGCAGGGGGCCGAGAAACGGCAAATGATGCTTGCCCTTGATATGCGGGGGCAGCAGCTTGCGGGCAAATTCCAGCGGTTTTCTCATGTCCTCCAGTGTTTCCACCTTCAGCCCGGTCAGGGAATAGATGACCGGCAGAAAATACCCGGTGTTGGGAAATTCCACCTTGGTTGAGGCGTCATAGGACTGCAGGGTTTTTTCCAGTTCCCCTTCCACCTGGGAGACAACTTTATAGCCGCCCTGAATGGCAGCAAATGCGATCAGTTTAGACATACGGTCCTCCTTCGTTGAGGATTTGGTGTTGCTTCGTCATCAAAAATATCTTTTGAGATCAAGTCTCTTGTATCCGTCATCCCAAGCCCTTTTATGCTTCGAGCTTCTGGCGATCGGTCATGTCCATGAGCACCCGCTCCCGGGCCTTGTCAATGCCCAGCGCCTTGCGCTTGGAGTCAATGTGGGCGATCATCTTGTGGGCATGCTTGATCGGATCGGGCTCGAAATCCCACTTGCCGCCGTAGATCTTTTCCATGTCCTTAAACAGGTGATCCTGGAACACGGGTGCGCCGCTTGTGGGGAAGGTCACACCAAAAACCGTGTAAAACCCGGATGCCACGAAGTACTGGCCGATGGAGATGGCTTTTTCACTCATCCATTCCGGAGCGCTTCCGGCAACGGGCAGCTCGGAGATATCATTGCCAAGACCGCCCGCATTGACCACTTCTGTAGCTGCCAGTAGAATCCGGCTGTTGTCCACACAGGAACCCATGTGCAAAACCGGCGGAATACCGACTGTCTCGCAGACCTCGGCCAGGCCGGCACCGCAGTAGACGCCGGCAGCCTCGGGGGTGAGCAGGCCTTCCATGGCGCAGGCAATGCCGTTGCAGCCGGTGGTCAGCACGATCACGTCGTTTTTAATCAATTCCTTAACCACTGCGATATGGCCTTCATTGTGACGGGTCCGGGCGTTGTTGCAGCCCACCACGCCGGCAATGCCGCGGATTCGGCCGTTGATGATGTTGTCGTTTAAGGTGTAGTAATCCCCCCGGAAAGTGCCGCCCAGGTGGTACTGGATGGATTCCACGCCGAAACCGGCGATCTGGGTGGCCTTCTGCCGCGGAATCATAACCTCGGCACCACGGTTTTCAAAGTTGTCAATGGCCATTTTCACGATGCGTTTGGCATCTTCCATGGCATAGTGTTCGTCAAACTGAATATGCACCACATTGTCCTGCTCCATCTTGGCCATGGGATGGGTGGTGATCAGCTTGGTGTGAAAGCACTTGGAGACATTGGCCAGGTTCTGGAACACACACTGTACGTCAACCACCATGGCCTCGCAGGCGCCGGTGATAATGGCCAGTTCCTGCTGCAGAAAGGTGCCTGCGGGCGGAATGCCGTGGCGTTGGAGAATCTCGTTGGCCGTACAGCAGATGCCGCCGAGCTGGATGCCCTTGGCGCCCTTTTCTTTGGCATAGTCGAGCATTTCCCTGGACTGGGAGGCGGCCACGATCATTTCGGAAAGTACCGGCTCATGGCCATGGACGATGATGTTGACATGATCTTCCTTCATCACGCCCAGGTTGGCCTCGGACTGAAGGGGATACGGGGTGCCGAAAAGGATGTCCTGCAGATCCGTTGCGATCATGGATCCGCCCCATCCGTCTGCCAGCGCGGCCCGGGTGCCCTGCATCATCATGTTTTTATAGTCCTGATCCACGCCCATGTGGGTGCGGTGCATGATGTCAACGATTTCACGGTCAATGTTGCGGGGAAGCACACCGAGTTTCTCCCAGCGTTCATACAGGGGCTGGGGGGCGCGCTTGAGGTTGATGAGCTCGCCTTCCGGCTTGCCCCATTCACTAAGGGCCACCTCGGCCAGTTCCAGGGCCACTTCATCCAGGTCCCTGTCCCTGGTCTCGCCGTCGGCTTCCACCGTGGTGGCAATGCCCATGGATTCGGCCACCTTGACCAGCTTTACAGTGTCTTTGATCTGGTAGTCGTCGGTTTCCTTGCGGGCTGCGGCAAGAAAAACCTCTGCCACCGTCCGGCCGTGGTCGGAATGCGCGGCCGCGCCGCCTGCGATCATTCGCAGAAAATTGCGGGCGGCAATGGTGTTGGCCGTAGCGCCGCAAAGGCCTTTTCTCGTATCTTCGCCCTCGATGCCGCTTTTGGGCAGGGGCAGGCGGCAGGGACCCATGCCGCAGTTCTTGCAGCAGGTGCCCTGGGAGCCTATATTACATGGTTTCATGCTTTCTGCACGGTCAAAAATGGTATCAATACCAAGCTGCTGCGCCCGGGCAATCATCTGCTGGGAAGCAACGTCCATGGTTGCTCCAACCGGATCTGCTACCTTTTCCTTTTTGGGAGTCGCTTTTTTTTCTTTTTCTTCTGCCATTAGAGGTTCCTCCTCTTGTTGCTTTGAAATTCGGCAAGTATGCATGTCACGCCGGTGTCGGGCATATCAGCGGGTCTTTCCGCCATGGCGCAAGATGTATTGGATGCCTTTGAATACCATATTTTTATCTTCAGACTCTCCGGTGAATCCGGTCCAGTCTTTCCACAATTTTGTCCAAGTGGGATTTCTGTTCCTCTGCCGGTGTGAGGGCTTCGGGCTTTTCTGCAGCGGCCTCGCGCTTCTTGTGAAGCTGCTCGCGTTCCTTGGCCCGTTTTTCCCGCAGTTTTCTTTCTTCTTCGTCCCGCTTGGCCCGCTCTTCAGCCTCGGCCTTTTTCTTTGCCTCTTCTTCAGCCTTGGCTTTGGCTTCGGCATCGGCCTTGGCCTTGGCTTCGGCTTCCTGTTTTGCCTTGGCATCGGCCTCGGCCTTTTTCTTGGCGTCTTCTTCCGCCTTGGCCTTGGCTTCGGCCTCTGCTTTGGCCTTGGCTTCCGGATCCTCTGCCGGCTTGGCAGCCTTTTCCTCGGCTGCGGGCTTGGCCTCTTCGGCCTTGGGCTCAGCCTTCTTTTCTGCCTTCTTGGGCTCAGCCTTCTTTTCTTCCTTCTTTGGTGCAGCCTTCTTTTCTTCCTTCTTGGGGGCGGCCTTCTTGGGAGCGGCCTTCTTTTCCTCCTCGATCTTCAAATCCGGCTCGGGCGACATTGAAGCATAATCAATGTCCACATCAGCCAGCTGCTTTTCGATGGCGGCCACGTCAGTGGCGGCTCCGCCTTCCATAATCAGGTCGATGAAACTTTTGACCATGCGAATGGCCTCTGGATGCCGCATAATCAGAATGTCAGAGCCGGCCATCAGGTGGGTGACCGCGCCCACGGCTTCCATGAGAATGCCCCGGCGTTCCGGATCACCCAGTTCAGGTGCATCATCGGCTTTCTGATTGGCTTCCTTGCATCGCCAGACTTCGTTTCCGAGATTATTGACAATAGGATACTGCAGCTTGTCATCACCCTGCAGCAGGGCTGCCATGCGGATACGTTCCATAACGGAATAGGAGTACTCCATGCCGTAGCCCAGACCGCCGGTGGTGGGATCGATAAGGATACGGTCATTGGGCACGCCAAGGTTTTCGAGCAAAATATTGACCTGCTTGGCCAGGTTGACGTCAATGGGTGAAGAGGAGATAATGGCATGGCCAAAACCCATGGCGCTTGCGCCAATACCCTTGTGATTGTCGTCTTCCACCGGTCCGAGAACAAGGTTTTTGCCCTCGCAGGCCTCGGAGACCTTCTTTAATACTTCCTCGTCTTTCTGCACATTGGCGGTGCCCCAGAGAATCAGCGGCACGTCAATGGCCTCAAGAATGCTTTTGACTTTTTTCACGATTTCATCGGGGCTGGCATCGGTCCCGTTGGGATCGGCGCTTTTGAGCTGCAATACAATCATCTCCGCCCCGTACTGTTCCACGCATTTTTTGGCCCACGCCGCAGGATCCCCCAGTACGTCCTCAAAGGGCTTTTTGGCCGGCTCTGACCAGTCTGTCGGCTCCATGTCCCAGATTTCCATTGCAATCTTGGGCTTATTGGGCATCTCCCCTTCGAACGTATAAAGCGGGAGACAGCTTTCGCCACCGACCGTTACGGCCTTGTCGCCTTTGCCGAGAGTAATCGGCCTGATGCTGCCTGCATAGGATTCTTTAAAGATTTCGAAGCCCAATGTTACCTCCTTATTCTTAAGCGATTTCAGTTGAAGCGGTATCCATTTACGATTTGATCACAAATTCGATTTATTACTGCAAAACAGACAAAGCCTGCACGGCTTTTCTGTGTGACCGCCGGCTGCGCAATTGGGCCGATATTCTGTTTTGCCGCGCAGACAACACCCGGTTGCCAGACCGCACTCGTTACCTTTTTATTCATACAGTTTTAAAAGATAAATTTAATATCAAAAAAAAAACGTTTTGTCAATCATTATACAAGCTGTTTTATGGGTGACACAGCTGCCAGGCTTTCCTGATCACTGCCCGAGCTGCCGGTGCCGTTCATCCATCCGCTTCTTTAATTTTGGAAACAGGTTCTGTTCCGTATGGGGCAGAAACAATGCTGCAATATAGTTGTCCATAAAGGACTGGGTTTCGGAAAGTTCAAAGTTGGTCATCCGGTTTACCGTGGCCACCACATCCCGCCGGATGGTGTTGGTCAGCGCACTCATCCGGGCGCCCATGAGCGATCCGTTTCCGATAAAGGTAACTTTTTCCGGGTCGATTTCCGGCAGCAGACCGATGGTCATGGTTTTTTCCAGATCAATATAGCTGCCGAATCCGCCGGCCATGATAATGCGGTCCAGGTCATTGATGGACAGGCCCACCTCGGAGAGAAGCGTCATGCAACCGCTGTATATCGCCCCCTTGGCCCGGATCAGATTGTCGATGTCAATCTCTGAAAGTACCACGTCCCGGTCAATTCCGGAGACATCCTGCCAGGCCAGCACGTATTCATACACCCCGTCGACTTCCCGGATACGGTCTGTTTCAAGGTCCCGGTTGAATTTGCCCCGGTTGTCAATAATGCCCATTTCAAACATGGTGGCCACACAGGTGATCAGGCCGCTGCCGCAGATGCCTTTGGGCCGGACATCGCCGATGGTGACATTCATGGGCTCCAGGGTTGTCGGATCAACGGAGAAATCCTCGATGGCGCCCTCCGAGGCCCGCATGCCCAGCTTGATACCGCCGCCCTCAAAGGCCGGGCCTGCCGAGCAGGCTGCGCATACCATCCAGTCCTTGTTGCCGATGACCACCTCGGCATTGGTGCCGATATCCATGTACAGGGTCAGTTCCTCGTCCTGATACATCCCGGAACCCATGACACCGGCTACAATGTCTCCGCCCACGTAGCTTGAAACCTGGGGATAGACAAGGGCTGTGACATGATCCGGCAGCTCCAGGCCGATTTCCACGGCCTTGAAGGCCGGATAGATGTTGGCGGCCGGAACGTACGGCGACCGGCGGATGTATCTCGGATTGACCCTTAAAAACAACTGGGTCATGGTGGTGTTGCCGGCAAATGTGATCGTGGAGATCTCGTCTGCATCAATTCCGGATTTTTTGATGATTTTGCCGATCACGGAATTAATCGTGGATATGGCAAGGGAGTGAAGTTTTTCCAGGCCGTCTCCTTTTTCCGCATGAACGATCCGGCTGATGATATCCTCGCCGTAGCTGATCTGGGAATTGAAATCCCCGTACTGCGCCAGGACCTCTCCTGAAACAAGGTCAATGACCTGGCCGTAGATGGTTGTTGTGCCGATGTCCACGGCAATGGCAAAATTACGGTCTGTCGTGTCGCCGGCCTGTATACTGATGATTCGGTTTTTTCCGTCTTCGCGCACCGGGCGGGCAATGGTGGCGGTGACCTTGAAATCCGCCTCGCGCGCCACGTCCGGAACTTTGCGGATCACTGACAAGTCAAACTCCAGGCGGTGCTCGTTGTGATCCTTCTGCAGGGCCTGAACCAAACGGGTGACGTCGGCCTCATTGTCGGTTCCCTCGGGTACGGGCATTTCCACGTAAACCTTGTCCACGGCCGGGACAAACATGCCCTTTTCCTTGAGGTCGTCCAGATTTAACTGTTTAATCCTTGCGGTCTTGCGGGCCGTGGCCTGCAGATTCAGCACCTTGGCATCAATGTAGGATTCCGTGGGAATCCGGACGCTCAAATCGCTTTTGACCTTTGACAGGCAAGCCAGACGATAGCCTTTTTCCTGGTCCTGCTGGCTTAGCTGATCGGAAACGCCGCCTTCGACCTCACCGCTTTCAATGATCACGCGGCATTTTCCGCAAACGCCCTCCCCCCCGCAGGAGGCATTGATGTGAACGCCCGCATCCATGGCCGCCCGGATCAGGCTCTGGCCTTCTTCCACGGTAACTTCCTTGTCATGCGGCAGAAACGATACTTTGTATTGTGTCATAACCTCTCCAATAATGGTGTCGGTTTTTATTTTTATTCAGCTCTTGTTTACACATAACCCATGAGCAGCCATACACGCAAGGGTTTTGAGCATTAACCCAAAATAAGCACCACTTTTCCGATTATCCCATCAATAACCCGCCGCCCTGGTAAACAACAAACGAAGCCATCCATGCCACCGCCGTGGTGTAAGCCACACTCAGAAACGCCCACCGGACCGAACCGGTCTCCCTGGCAATGGCGGCAACAGTGGCCAGGCAAGGGATATAGAGCAGGACAAAAACCATCAAAGACAATGCGGAAAGCGGGGTCATCCCCGAACTTTTCAGGGCCCGGCGCAAGGCCTCGGAATCGGTTTCGCCTTCCACGGCATACAAAACCCCCAGGGTGCTGACCACGATTTCCTTGGCCACAAAACCGGTAAGAATCGCCACACTGCCGCGCCACTCAATGCCGATGGGCTCAAAAACCGGGCTCATCACCTGGCCGATGCGGCCAAGGTAGGATTTTTCGGCATGTTCCACCTGTTTTTCCCGCTGGAGACGATCAATTTGTTGCTGCTGCGCCTGTTTAAGGCCTTGCTTCTGCTGCGGGCCGGCATCGGCGATCTGCGCGGCATATTGCTGATTTACCGCCTGGATCCGGGCCTGGTAGTCCACATCATAATCGATGTTTTTCGGATAAGCGGACAAAACCCAGATGATGATGGATCCCACAAGGATAATGCCGCCCATTTTCTTTAAAAACATCTTGGCCCGGTCCCACATGTGAATCAGCAGGCTTTTGAGCATGGGCACCCGGTAGGGCGGCAGTTCCATGACAAACGGGGCATCGGCTCCGGTGAGCAAAAAACTCCGCAAAAGCCGGCCGGTTAAAATGGCCACTGCAATGCCGGTGAGATAGAGCAGAAATATCACGGTGCCGGCCTGGGCGGCAAAAAAGGTGCCGGCCAGCACGATATACACCGGAAGCCGGGCCGAGCAGGACATAAAAGGGGTGATCATCACCGTTAAAATGCGGTCCTTGGGACTTTCCAGGGTCCGGGCCGCCATAATCGCCGGCACATTGCAGCCGAATCCCATGAGCATGGGGATAAACGATTTTCCGTGGAGCCCGATCAAATGCATGATCCGGTCCATTAAAAAAGCGGCCCGCGCCATGTAGCCGGTATCCTCAAAAAGCGCGATGCAAAAAAACAGCAGCAAAATATTGGGCAGAAAGACCAGCACGCTGCCCACCCCGGCAATAACCCCGTCGAGCAGAAAAGTTTTCACAACCCCCGGCGGCAGCATTGCATCGAGTCCGCCGGAAATCATCCCGATGCCGGCTTCCAGCCATTCCATGGGATAAGCTCCGAGGGTAAAGGTGACCTGAAACATTGCCCAGATAAAAAAAATAAAAATGGGAAAGCCCAGAAACCGGTTGGTCAGCACCATATCAATATTGCGGGAAACATCCACCCGC
Source organism: Desulfosalsimonas sp. (assembly GCF_055149105.1). Lineage (NCBI taxonomy): Bacteria > Pseudomonadati > Thermodesulfobacteriota > Desulfobacteria > Desulfobacterales > Desulfosalsimonadaceae > Desulfosalsimonas > Desulfosalsimonas sp. The sequence continues at coordinate 17,252 of NZ_JBSRLA010000067.1, forward strand.
CGGCGGGTGGAGGATATCATCACCTCCTTGATAATACCCGCAATAAACCCATAGCGCTCATCTGTTAGTACAATTTCCGGTTCCTCGTGGAACAGATCGGTCAATCGGGCCCGGAGCCGGTCTGCGGCTTCCATGAGTTCACGGCTGTCCCGGCCCAGAAATTCATCCAGCCGCTGCCGGATGATGGTGTCGTCTTCCAGCAGCTTAACCGCTGTCCATCTCCGGTCATAGGGAAAATCCGGCCCGGTGCGTTCTTCGATTGCAGCGCGGAGCTCTGCAATGGCCTTTTCTATATCGTTGGAGTAGCGAACTTTCCGGGTTTCCGGGATACACACGTCACTTTGTGCGGATTCCACTGCGGTCTTGACCAGCTCGTCGAGCCCCTGCCCCTTGTTGCCCACGGTAAATACCACGGGCACCCCAAGCAATTCGGAAAGTTTGGCCGCATCGATTTTATACCCCCTGGAAAGGGCCAGGTCTGCCATGTTTAAGGCAAAAATCACCTTGCAGTTCAATTCCCGCAGCTGATTGGCCAGATACAGGCTGCGCTCCAGGTTGGAGGCATCGATGATGTCGATGACCACATCCGGATTTTCATCCAGTATGTAGTTGCGTGCGACGATTTCTTCAATGGAAAAAGGGGTAAGACTGTAAGTACCGGGCAGATCGACAATTTTTAAATGACAGCCGAATTTTTCAACATCGCCTTCCTTTTTCTCCACAGTCACCCCCGGCCAGTTGCCCACTTTCTGGCGCGTGCCGGTGAGATGATTAAAAATGGTGGTTTTGCCTGAATTGGGATTCCCGGTAAGGGCGATTCGTATGTTTTTTTCAGCCATGATCCGTCTCCAGGGGTTCCACGGTAATGGCCATGGCCTCCTTTACACGCAAAGAAACATGCATCCCGCGGGTGGTCAGCTCAAGGGGATCACGCAATGGCGCATATTTTTCAATATAAAATTTTGAGTCCCGGGTCAGGCCCATTTCCAGAATCCGCCGCCGAAGCCGCATATCCCCGCCCACGAATACAATCCTTCCGGACTGCCCCTCTCTCATTTCGCTCAAACGCATGCCGGCATTTTCTCCATTCTATCTTATTGTCCGGGCCAAATCCAGTTTTTGGTCAGGACATTGGGGTTGGCTATCAGGTTCATCAATTATCGGGCGGTATCTGCGCCCTGCCCGGAATTTTTTGCGGCCTCCGGCTCCACGATAATTTTGCCGGCCAGGCCCCGGCCAAGTACGTAACGCTGATTGCCCGCTGCCACCACCACCTGGCCCCGACCGTAATTGGTAATGATTTCTACATGGTCATCAACGCGCAGTCCCATGCTCATCAGGCGCAGCCTGGAACTGCTGCCGCCGGTCAACTCCGTGATCACAACCCGCTCTCCGGGTTTGGCCGCATACAGCGGCATCTGGTGCATCCGCTGCTGCATGCAGTCGGAACAAATGCCGTACATTTCCAGGCGATGCTGCAGAAGGTGAAATCCGTAGGAATGGGCCACTTCCTGCTGCAACGCTTCTATATGCTGATTTTCAAACTCTAGGACCCGGCCGCACTTGGTACATATCATGTGGTCGTGATGGTGGCCCAGATGCCGGTGTTCATACTGTGCTTCTCCGTTTTGAAAACGGTTTTTCTGGGCAAATCCAAACCGGCACATCAGCTCCAGGGTTTCGGTGACAAAATTTTCAGAAAACTGATCTCCGTATTGCTCCTGCAGCTTTTGTTCAAGCATTCCGGCGCTCACGTGGCCTTCGATCTGCAAAAACGCGTCAAGAATCTGCAGGCGTTTATCAAGATAATCAATCTGCTCCTGGCGGAACAATTTTTCAAACTGCTGCCGCTCGTACTTGTGAACATGTGCCATCGGGGGGTCCCTGCCATTATGTTTTCGTTGAAACCAACGCCGAATTCAAAAACTTTCCATTACCTAAATTGAGCGTTTCAGATTTTTAAAAGCAATTAATTTTAAAGGATAACACCAATTTATATTTTAAAAACCTGAAACCCTCCGGGATTTCCAAT
>NZ_JBSRLA010000068.1:0-18500 GCF_055149105.1 Desulfosalsimonas sp.
TGATTTTGAGTAACCAATAAGCACAAAGGACTTCCCCAATTCAAGCCCCCTTTTAGGGGGCTACCTGAGGCCACCCGCTACGCGGGTGGAGAATCACTAGAAGGAATCAGAGTACAAAGGCTCAAAAAGTTTATCAAATATTAATGGGATTCGAAAGATATTTACATTATGAGGGTTCCGAAGATACTTTGATAACATTAAATGAATTGGCAGATGATAAATAATCTTGGTAGTGTCCTGAATTTTCGCACTTTTGACTTTGTAATCCCATCGATCTGACTGTTCGGGGGTTTCACGAGTTCCCGGGCCGCATTCGAATTGCACATTCGGCTATAATGCCTCGCGGCTATTTGTCTCCGTAGAGTGGACCATAGCGGTTACATGCCACCCGACAAAATTTCTTTTTGCACATTACCAAGGTTTTCTTTTCCCCTCCTGTCATTCATCCGCAATGATCTGTTCCGGGCCTATCGGCAGATTAACCGGTATTATTACCGCCATTATGATTTCACGGAGGTTTATCACGCCGCGGCTGAAACGGTTCGTTCCCTGGAAAAAATAGAAACCTAATGGGACCTACACTTGGGACAAAATGAATTTTTTATCGTCTGTATGCTTATACGGGAAATAAGGTTTTGCCCTTGGTCAGATTTTGATATGTGAAAAAAAGTCAATCATTTCACTGGCAGAAAAGTGAAAGTACAGACAAAGGAACAGGGTATGCTTTCAGACAAGGCAGTTGTTGCCAGCGGCGGCAAAACCGACAACCTTCCGGAAAACGGCGTCAACCCTATCCTGCCGGGGATGAGCCTCCGGCAGGCCCTGCTTGCCCTGCGCAAGGTCGGCCAGCAAAACTTCGGCGAGTCCGGCTCGGGGCAGTGGCCCCTTGATGACGGTTCTGTCATTAAGGTTTCGCCGGTTGAAGAAGACGGAAGGTGCAAGCACCCCAACACGCAGCGGATTCGGCGCATGAAACCAAGCAAACAATCGGTTTCCGGATACAGGACTTACAGATATTATCCGTGGGGAAGGCAACGCAGGGCAACGCGCCGGGCAGGAATGAATTATCACTGGACCCTATAATCCACCGCAACTGGAAGAGAAATCTGACCGAAAATAATTTTGATCAGCCGGAACAATCAAAAATCCTGACTCTTGATGTACGAAATCCCGCGGATTCCATGGTGGATTTTAAACAGGCGTGGAAGAGGGGTATCCCTATGGAGTCCGCCCGTGTCAGTTTTTCATCCCAGGACCCGCTTTGGTGGGTGCTAACTGCAAAGCGTTGGGAACTTCTCAAGGTTCTTTGCGGGACAGGTCCTGTATCAATCCGTGAAGCCGCACGGCGTTCAGGGCGTGATGTCAAGGCCGGTCATGGTGATGTCACCGCGCTTTTAAATGTCGGGATTCTGGATCGTACCGATACCGGGCGTATTGTTCTCCCATACATCGTCGTAAAGATTGAATTTGAGTTGCATGCCCATAGAGTTCTTGGAAGGGCCTGGAAATACTGGATGTAAAAAAAGAGTCCGCTGCATTGACAAGCGGAGAAAAGGCGGATTTCGGTGTAGATGTGTGTCGCTGCAGACTCGAAAGGATCTGCCAGTCTCCACTTTTTTTATTATACCGGCCTTTTCTCCTCTGCTTGTCAACTACGCGGCTTCCTTTTTTTAGGTCTGTGTTTGATCGGAATAGCCCCTGATTTGATGTGTGTGTGAAGTGTGCAATGTATGAGTGTGTCTGTGTTGTGTCAGGTCAAAGGGGGCAGTGAAAGGAAATTAAAAAATCACCAAGAAGACGGAACAGATCTAAGACTGTTACATGAAATCGTGTTCTATGCTTCTAATGACACAGGGACAGGAGAAAGAATCAAAGTGTTTTTGAATACAGATCCGGAAAAGGAGTATTGGTGGGAAAAAAAATTAAAGAATTGCCTTGGTATAAGGATACAAAGGTTGTTAAACATAGAGATTCTATAACTGGAATTGTTTCATTATATGATATGCATAAAGATCAAATGGGGTTTCCTGAAAAACTTGCTCCAAATTTCGATACATAACGCTGCCGATGCTGAATAGGGTTTCCAGTTTGACTCAAAATGCGCAGATTATACAAAAGCCAAAAAAGAATGGCCTCAGCCGCCTTTCTAAATTCATCAACAGGAAGGTAAGCAGAACAGTGGTTTTGGCAGTGCTTGCCAGGCGGGCAGGGACGCTACTGATCCGGACAGGATCAACAACACGTCGCAGCAGAGTCATCCACACGCGCAGGGACGCTACTAAGTCTCAGTTTCTAAGGCGCGGAGCTACCTCGACCCATCCACACGCGCAGGGATGCTACCCCAAGATAATGCAGAGACCCAAGGCAAAACACATTATCTGGAGCTAACAAAAAAACGAGTGGTTAGTGAGTGCTATTTTGAGCCTCACCCTTCGGCTGTGGGCCCAGCCGTGTTTTTGTAATATTCACAGTCTTCTTTTTTTTTCACAATGTTTGAAGATCTGGCAATGTTTAATGCTGCATTGTAATCAGCGTTTATGCTTAAGCCGCAGACTGCACAGACAAACTTGGATTGCATTTCTCGCTGCCCTATTTCATAGTGGCCACATGCCGAACAAGTTTTGCTAGTCCTATAAGGATCGATCTTAAAAACCTTGATACCCTTTCGTTGGGCCTTTTGTTCGATTAATACCTGAAGCTCGAAATACGACCAATTTCTGAGAATAACGTTGTCGCGTTTATCTTTTGAAAATCCTTCCAGCAATTCCAGTTTGATGCTGCCGGCTCGATTTTTGAGTGCGAAGTCTACAATCTTTTTACTGATCATGTGGTTGTAAGACCTTGCGAACTGGCGCTCTTTGTCTTTAAGCCGATTCAAGGCCTTTAGCTTACGCCCCCGGCCTTGACCACCTCTTGCACTTTTAATGGATTGTTGAAGTTTTCTCCTGCGATACTGCATCTGTGTCCGGATTCTAAAGAAATCATCCTTATTTCCGATTGCCTGCCTCTGAGGACCATCGTTTATGGCGATATAAGCTGGGATTACAATGCCCAGATCCACTCCGACACTTATCTCTTTTTTGAGTGTCGTTTGTAGGACTGGTTCCCTCAAAGGTAACAGCAAAAAAAGATCTCTACCCTTTAGTTGTATTTGTGGTGCAGAAAAGTCAATTTCGCTATCAATTATTCGTTGTATTGTTAAATAGTTGTTCGCCTTATCCTGGCCATAGATTATGGAAAACCGGATCTTTTCCGATTTGGATAGCTTCCATAAAATTTGATGATTACCATTAATCATTGTGAATTTGATGCTTGCTTTTGTTGTGGTTACCGGCATGCCCCTTCGGTAGGTTCTTAGCGAACGATAACCCGCTAAAAGATCTGGCTTATCTGACTTATAGCTGGCAAAGACCACCTGGTTTAAGGGGTTGGTAATTGAAGAAGGCAGCTCTGGAAATTTTTCCTTGACGTCGCGCTCTGTGGATGCTTGTCGTTTAGTATGAAAAAAACCCTCTTTTGAAAATATTTCTTTTTCAATTTGATTAACCGCTTCGATATCTGTCGGATCGATTTTTTTTCTGGCATAAATTCGGCGTATTAGTTGATCATTGATATATTGTCCTGAAGCAATCCAATTTGCAGCTCGCCAAGCATTTTCTGAAATTTGCTGAATTCGCTTCCAGCTTTGTTTCTTTTCGTCAGGGGTATCTGCGACGGGATAAATTTTAAGCTTTACTGTTCGTTTGACAGAGGGTTGTTTCCCTTCCGGTATCACAATAATCTCCCTTTATTTATTCTAACACTTGTTCCTCGTCGTCGTTGATTATGGCGGACTTTGGATGGCTGCAGAGTTGGATGTCGAAATCATTTTTTGTGAGGCCGAACAGTTTTTCTTTTGGCATTTCCTTATTCCTTTGGGTCCATCTGGTGTCCACTTGCTTAAAATTGTCAATCATTTCAAATGTATTCCCCGGTTCGAATCCGGGTGCCGCCTCCATATATGTTTTATATCTCCCCCCTGCCGGTCTTTACTTCGTGCTATCAGTTTTCATCATTTTTGGATGATTCTCAGTCGCTTTACTGCCCGGAAACCTGTTTATCGGCTTTTTTGTGCTGGAACGGGTGGATCAGGTCTTCAAAAATGGTCAGGGCGGCGGCCGATCCCTGGCCGCTGGCAATCACAATCTGGTTAAAACCGCCGGTGACATCGCCGGCTGTATAAATACCCTCGATGTTGGTCCGGTGGTTTTCGTGGGCGATATAACCCTGAGGGGTCAGGCGGACCCCGAGTTTTCGGGCAAGGTCCACTGCAGGTTCGTATCCGATGGCAACAAAAACCCCGTCCACCTTTACTTCCTGCTTCTTACCGGTCTGGTTGTTTTCCAGGACAACCTTTTGCACGCTTCTGTCACCCATTATTTCCTTTGCCTCTGTGTTGTAGATTACCGGAATGCCGGTTTCTGCTATCTGCCGGGCCAGGTAGTCCTGGGTATCGAGACGGTCTTTCCAGTGCACGATGGACACATCCACCCCGATATTGTGCATGTGCAGGGCATCGGTTGCCGCACTGTCGCCGCCGCCAACGATGATCACCTTCCTGCCCTTGAAAATGGGACCGTCGCATGTGGAGCAATAGCTCACCCCCCTCCCGGAAAGTCTGGATTCGCCGGGGATGTTGAGTTTTCGGTGTCTGGCGCCGGTTGCAAGCAAAATGGCCCTGGTAAAAAATTTCCTGCGGTTTGTCTTTACGGTAAACGGGCGGGGCTGGCCCGGATCCTTTTCCACTTCCAGGACTTCTTCGCTCTGGAAAATCCGGACATACTCCAGGGCGTGGGAAACCATCATGTCCACAAGCGCCTTGCCGCCCACCTGGTTGAATCCGGGATAATTTTCCACCACCGGCGTGATGGCCACCTGTCCGCCCAGGGCCTCTCTTTCAATGACCACGGCATGAAATCCGCTTCTGGCCGCGTATATGCCCGCACTCAGCCCTGCCGGTCCGCCGCCGACGATCACAAGGTCCGCCTCCACCTCCGGGGCATCGTTGTCCGGGATAAAAATGTTTTGCTGTTCCATTTTGAGCAGGGAGGCGGCAAACAGCTCTTCGGTCTGGGCGCCCAGGGCGATGAGGCTTTCGTTGGCAAAAGCCTGGGGCACGGACTGGGCATCATATTCCTTGGCGATCTCCGGAAACGCCTGGATGTCGATGATCTCCAGAGAAATCTGATCCGGGTGCGCCATGGCCGCCTTAATGGCATTGATCGCCTGCTGGGGACAATAGGGGCATGTGGGGCTGACAAAAACCTTCACATGCCGGGGCCCTGTAATTTGTTCCAGTACCGAGGCGGCATCTTCTCCAAGGTTGGGATTTTGAAAAGCCAGCAGCAGAATCAGTTCCACCAGGGTACGCCCCTCTTCTCCCGCCGGGGCGCCCAGCCATTGGATATTGACGGTTTCGGGTTCAAAGACAATGGTGGGAGAATGGGAAACGCCGTATTTGTCTGCCAGGGAATGATCCAGGCCGTAGGTTTTGACAATGATTTTGTCGTTGACCTTTCCCACCAATTGCAGCACCTGCCGGGCCAGGTCATTGTAGGTTTCGTTTTTGTTTTTGCGGGTAAACAGATAAATATGCACCGGTTTTTTAACTGCGGAGAAAATCCGTTCAAGCTCTTTTCGGGTATCCTCATGGTGATGCTCGTGGTTGTGACCGCCGTTGTTTTGTTCAGGCATATGACTGGACTCCTTGCATGGTTGTGTCTAAAACCGATAAGTAAACCGGGTGGATTTGTTTATAAATAATGGCCATGAAGTCGTTTTTATGCAAATCACTGACACATATCAAAACAGTCGGCAACGGCGAGTTAAAAAAATATGGGATTGATCTGTTTCATGGTTTCGTCGTATATAATTGACAGAGAAGCAATGCAGCATTTAAGGCCGGGTTTTTTGTTAATTTTTCTGACAACTTCAAAAGGGAGGAAAGTACATGAAATCGCAGATGACATTGATGGCAGCCGCCATTCTGGGCCTTGTTCTCTTGATTCAGCATCCTGCATGGTGCAGTGAAAGTGAAAACAAGGAGGACAGGGTGGCTGAGCAGGTGCAGGAAACCATGGACAAGGCCGAAGATGCCGCAGAAGTTGCAAAACAAAAGGTTTCCGACCTGATCCGGGACGCGGAAGCCTTTTTTGCCAGGGGGGATCTGGAGGATTTCAAACGGGTGGTTGAGATTTATGAACAGGTCCTTGAAGATGATCCGGACAATTTTGAATTCAACTGGAAATGCGCCAGGGCATGCCGGTACTACGGGGATCTGGCCCAAAAGCGGCAGGTTGACGGGTGGAAGGACATCTGTGCTGAATACGGCAAAAAGGGCATGAAATATGCCGCCCGGGCACGGGAACTGCAACCCGACAAGCCCAACGGGTATTATTACTACGGCCTGTGCGTGGGCACGTATTCAGACGGGGTGGGCCTTATCACCGCCCTGAAAGAAGGGCTGAAGAACAAAACCCAGGAGAATCTGGAAAAAGCCTATGAAATGGACAAGGATTTTGAAAACGGCGGCCCCATTGTGGCCCTGGGCCGCTTCTGGCAGGTGGTGCCCTGGCCCTACAATGACAAGGACCGCGCCCTGGAGTTATACCGCGAGTTTCAGAAAACCGAGTATTTCGAAACCTCGCACGGTGTTACGGCCCATGTGTACATGGCTGAGATATTAATGGACAAGTGGGGCAGCGAGCCCAAACAAGAAGCCCGGGATTTGCTGGAAGAGGCGATATCGTTGACAGACAATCCCTACTGGGAGAAAAAGGCCCGGCAGATGCTCGATGAATTGTAATGCGGCAATCGGTTTCCCATAACGGTTTGCAGGGGATATCTAATAAATATTTTTGACAATCCGGTTTTACCGTGTCATAGTTTCAAACTTTACAAAAGACTTCGGCACCATAAATAAAGGCAGCTCAGGGATTATTGCAGGAAAAATGTATGACTCAGCAGACAGTTAAAAAGGATCTGGGCGCAGCCGCCCTGGAGCTGGAAAACCTTGCTGTCCGGGCCTCGGAGCAAATGCCTTCACGCTCTGACAGAAAACCGGAAACATGGGCCGATATATGCCGGAACTGCCGCCGGCGCCTGGAAGAAGACCTGCTGCGAATGGCCGTTGTGGGTACCATCAAGTCGGGCAAAAGCACGTTTATCAATTCCCTGTTTTCAGGCGATTACCTGAAACGGGGGGCAGGGGTCATCACTTCCATTGTCACCCGGGTCAGACGCTCGGACCAGCTTAAAGCAGTTGTTTATTTCAAGTCCTGGGACGAGATCAACAGCGAGATCAGCCAGGCCCTGAGCCTTTTTCCGTTTGCGGGCTGGCGTTCGTCCTCAGAACCCTTTGACATACGCAACCCATCTGACCGCCGGGATTTGGCCCAGGCCCTTGCCGGCCTTGAATCCGGATACTTTGTCAGCCGTGACAGCCGCAGTGTCAGCAGTGTGCTGCTTGATTCCTACCTGCAGGGATACGACAAGGTTTCCGGGATTATCTCGGATCAGACCGAAACGCTGCATTATTCAGGGCGTGATTTTTACGAGCATCAGGGATTTGCAGGCAACCAGGAACTGGCGGTATATTTAAAGGACCTGGAGCTGTTTATCAATTCCGGCAATATGGCTGAAAATATAGAAATCGCTGACTGTCAGGGCAGTGATTCCCCCAATCCCCTGCACCTTGCCATGATCCAGGATTATCTGCACAAATCAGATCTGATCATATACCTGATAAGCAGCCGCACCGGCATACGGCAGGCGGATTTTAAATTCATGTCCATGATCAAACAGATGGGAGCCATGGGCAATGTGTTGTTTGTGGTCAACTGCGATTTAAACGAACATGAAAACCTTGACGACTTACAGCGGGTGGCCGGCGGGATCGGCCGGGATCTTGGGCTTTTGACCGATTCTCCTGCAATATATACGTTTTCCAGCCTTTATGCCCTGTTTTCCGATATCAGTGAAATCCTGCCGGAAAAAGACAGCGCCCGTCTGAAGCAGTGGCGCGGCGACAAGGCCCTGGCGGAATTTTCCCAAAAGGAAAAAAATCGCTTTGAGACGGATTTCAACAATCTGATCACGGATCAGCGCTACATGCTTTTGCTCAAAAACCAGCTTCAGCGCATGGAAACGGTTTGTTCGGATTTTGAGCAGTGGCTGGTTTTAAACCGCAGGGCGCTTTCATCCGATGCCAGGGGTACAGATGAGCTCATCAGCGAGATTCGTCAGCAGCAGAAAAAAACTGAAAAAATCCGCTCCATGATCAACACCACCTTTGACGGAGCATGCCGCCAGCTCAAAAAAGAGTTGAAAACCAATGCAGACCGGTTTTTTGACACTCGCCACGGACAAGTGGTGCCGGCTGTGGTGGACTTTATCCGAAACTATCATATTGCCCCGGATGCATACAGGGCCATGCTGTCGGAAATCGGGCTGTCTGGCACCCTGCTTGCGGTGTTCCGGGATTTTAAGGAAAATCTTGACCTCTATATGGCAGAGCAGATCAATCCCCGGATTTTCGGCTTTGTCGCGGAAAACGAACATTATATCTTCGAATACCTTGAATCCATCTGCCGGCCTTATGAAAGCATGATACAGGAGACCCTGGCTGATCTTGCAAAAAACAACCGGCCCCGGGAACAAATCACCGGCACTGACACCACGGAGCAGGCCCTTGCGGTTTCACTTGACGGGGTTAAAAAAACCGGCGGCATCCACATGCCCAACGCAGCGGCCACCCTTGACTATACCAGGGGCATTCAGACCGAAGCGTTTATGAAGCTTGGTTTTTTCCGCATGCTTCAGGGGGTCAGGCAACTGGTCAAACGTGGCCAGGCTGCCGGAACCGCGGATTTTTCCGCCCTGGAAAGCGGTGTGGCCAGGATCAAACGGGAAACCGAGACCAAGGTGGTGTTTCATTTTAAAAATTACCGGGAAAATTTAAAGTTTCAGTACCTGTTTAAGCTCATTGATGCGGTGGCCGGGGAAATGAGTCAATGGCTGGTGCAGCGGTTTGAAACATATGCCACAGACCTGACCCGTATCCGGGAAATCAGCAACAGCAGCCAGGAGGAAAAGAAAAAATCCATGGCTGTGACCGATGAAATGATTGCCGAGCTTGACCAGATCAAGGGGCGGATTGAAAGCATGAAAAAGTCCCTTGCCCCGCGAGGCCCTGCAGGCACCGGAGCCGGCACCGGCCATGAGGCGCAGCAATCCATGACAAGGAGGTGACAATGGCGGCAAAGCAGGCGCGTTTGGTGGCGGTGGCCAATGAAAAAGGGGGCGTGGGCAAAACCGCAATGGTAATCAATCTTGGTGCTGCCCTGTCTGCAATGGGCAAGCGGGTATTGGTCGTGGACATGGACCCCCAGCACAATGCCGGAAGCGGCCTGGGCATTGAAGCCGATGATGAGGCCATAACCGTCTATGAGCTGATGACCGCACCGGATGAGTACAATGCCGCAGATGCGGTTTTTCCCACCAAATGGAAAAACCTGGAGCTCATCGCCTCCCATATTGATCTGGCCGGTGCGGAATTGGAGCTGGTGGAAGCCGAGGGCCGGGAAAACCGTCTGAATATGGCTCTGAAGGGATTGGCAAAAAACTATGACGTCATTCTCATGGACACCCCGCCGAGCCTGTCGCTTTTGACCATCAACGTGTTTGCCTTTTGCCGGGAAGTGCTGGTGCCCTGCCAGACCCAGCCCTATGCCTTCCGGGCCCTGACAGACCTGTTTGACACCATCGAGGCTGTACAGGAGGAGATCAATCCGGAATTGCGGATTTCCGGGCTTGTACCGACTTTTTTTGATCAGCGCACCCGGGTCAGCAACATGATTCTGGACCGGCTGCGAAGCGATGAGCGCTACTCCCACATGCTCTATGATACGGCCATTCGCGCCAACACCACCATTGCCGCAAGCACCGAGGCGGCCAAACCCGTGGTATTTTACCGCAAAACCAGCAATGGCGCACGGGATTTTACAGCCCTGGCAGCGGAATTTCTCAAAAGGGCGCCATAGCAGGCCGTTTGTGCCGGGTTCTCTAATATTTTTTTTCAGCCGATGTGTCCAGAAACACCAGGGCCTGCGCCCATACCGTCTGGCAGGTTTCCCAGGAAAATCCCCGGCGGTTGAGGTATTGATAGAATTTTTGCTTCAATTCGGTCCGGTCCAGCTTTGCCCAGGCCGAAAGCCGGGGGGCCACGGCCCGCCACGCCGGCCCGGTTTCTTCAAAGTCTGCAAGCATCCGGTCGATGATGGCTTCATTGACACCTTTCTGCCGCAGTTCATAGCGCAGGGCAAATTCCCCCCTTGGCCGGCTGCGGCAGCGGCTTTCAATCCACATGCGGGCAAAGGCTTCATCATCAATGTAACCGTAGGATTCCAGCCGGCTGAGCGCGTTTTTAACAGCAGGCCCTGAAAAATCTTTTTTCTCCAGGTATGCGATGATTTCCGCCCGGCTGCGGGGCCGGTACTGCAGGTAGTGCAGGCACCGTTGAAAGGCTTTTTGCTTCTCATCTTCGTCCAGCAGCCGCTGTTTTTCCTCAGAAGTCAGTACCGCGCCCACCTGAAGCGGTGCCGCCAGTTTTTCAGACAATGAAAAGGCATACTCACCGTCAACAAATATATTGCAGCGGCCCCGGTTTTTCTTCTGTGGGGAAATGGCGGTAATGGCGGGACTCATTTTTCCGAAGCTGCGGGCCGGTCCTGAGGGGGCGGGGGCAATTGATCCGGGTCACCGGCATCATCTGCGGATTTATCGCCGGAAAACTCTTCATCTTCAATGGGCCTGGAAATGTTGTCAAACACTGCCTGATCCGGTGCCATGTTGGCCAGCTCATTTAAGGCTTTTCTGACTTCCCGGCTGCCCTCGGTGTAGATTTCATGGACCTGTGCATATTCATTCTTCAGGATTTTTACAGGGTAGCGGCCGCCGGTTTTCTGAAGGTAGCGAAATACCAGGGGGCCCACGGACTGCCAGTTGTCTTTGCGGGTCTGGGTATCCAGGGAAATGATGGAATCGGTTTTTTTTCGCCACCTGCGCTGAAAGGCCTTCATCATGATGCGCATGGGACCGTAAATCCAAAAAGCCAGCCCTGCGCCCAGGGCCGCCACTGCAAGGACCATGGCCCATGGATCGGTCAGGGCGCCGGCCAGGCCGAAAATTACGGCCCCGTAAGCCGCCGCCCCGCCCAGCAAAACACTTAAAACCGCCCCGATCAGTGTGAGCTTGAGCTGGAATTTTTGTGTTCTTTTTCGGTGGGTCAGAAGGGCTTCGAGAAACTGGTCAAGGCGTTCGGAATGGGTTTCGATAAACGAGGCCAGGTTGTCAAGCCGCCGGCGCGGGGCGTCCAGGACCGACTCCCTGAGCTTTTTGCGCTGATTCTGAAGATGATAGAGAAAGTCGTGTGAGCCGGGCCGGCTGGAGTCAGCTTTGCCGGCCGCCCTGGATGAGTAGGTCAGGTGAATGGCCGGAATGTCTTTTCGGCCCGTGATCTGAGACAGATTCCAGCAAAGGGTCCCGTAGACCTGGAGCAAATCACTTAAGGATGAACATTCATCAATTCGGTTGAGCACAAAAAGAACCCGGTCCTCAAAGGTTCGGGCGGATATGGTCTCGCGCAGGCTGGTGTGGGCCTCGCGCACGGTGCCGGCTTTGTGCGGATCAAATAGCACCAGCACCAGATCGGCCAGTTGGGCCAGATCCCCGATCACATCCTGGTAATTGTAGCCCCGGTCCCGTTCCGTGATGGAATCGAGCATGCCGGGTGTGTCAATGATGGCCAGATTTCTGAGAAAAGGGGAATTGACCTTTTTGAGCCGGAAATGGGATGCAAAGCGCTGTCCGTGCTTTTTCAGGATTTCAAACGGATAATCCGGGTCGTTTAGCAGATATTTTCCGTCGCGCTCTTCCGTGACCCGGACCGTGCCCTGTTCAGCAACCGCATCATCATAGGTGATAATGGTAAAGGAATCATCTGTGGGGGCCTGTCCCACCGCCTGCACATCCCCGCCCAGAAATTCGTTGATCAGGGTGGATTTGCCAGAGGAATAGTTGCCCACCACCAGCACAAGCGGGCGCCACTTGATGGTGCTCTCCAGGGCCACGTCCGAGTACCCATACTTGAGCGCCACAGGCGAGAGCCCGTCGCGCACCATTTCCACCATTTCCAGGCGCAGTGCATTTATGTAGTTTTCCCGGTACATTCTTTTTCTTTATCAATAAATATCAGGCAGGTCAAGCGCTGGTAAAGACCCGGATACCAGATGAACCAAAAGCACAATTCGGGAAAATTGATTGAACACCCTTGAATATCAGGTTGTTTCCGGTTAGGATACCCACGAATTTCAGTTTTGATCCCCAAAGCCGGCTTTCAATGGCCGGTGAACACAGATGGAAAAAGCATGGTGTTGGAAACCAGCGGCTCGGCCCTGAATCCTGCACGCATGATCATTGATCGCATAAAAGAGGTCTCAGATGGCCAATGACAACACAAAGCCAGCCGGCCGGAAAATCCGGCCGGTGATTTTTTTGTTTTTTTTGCTTTCCGCCGGTTTTGTGCATGCGGAGACGGTCATGGATCACACCGGCCGAAAGGTCCGGGTGCCCGATGATCCGGACCGCGTGGTAAGCCTGGCGCCGAGTATTACGGAGATTGTCTATTCCCTGGACAGTCAGCAGCGCCTGGTGGGTGCAACCCAGTACAGCGATTATCCCGCAGAGGCCGGGGAGTTGCCATCTGTGGGGTCATATGTTTATCTGGATCTGGAAAAAATCGTGTCCCTGAAGCCGGATCTGTGCATTGCCATCAAGGACGGCAATCCATTGAGCATTATCCGGCGTCTGGAGCAAATGGGCATTGCCGTGTATGCGGTCAATCCCAGGGACCTGGACTCGGTGATGCAGACCATATCCGACATTGGTACAATCCTCGGGGCAGAGCAGCGCGCCGCCGAGGTGGTCTCGGATATGGATCAGCGCATGGCCGAGGTGAGCAAAAAAGTGGACAGTGTGTCCCACCGCCCCGGGGTATTTTTCCAGATCGGTGTGGATCCCATTGTTTCAGCCGGGTCCAACACCTTTATCAACGAATTGATTCAAAAGGCCGGAGGCCGCAACCTGGCCGGCGGCCATCCCGGATATCCCAGGTATTCAGTGGAGGATGTGCTGGCCCTGGCCCCGGAGGTTATCATTGTCACCTCCATGGACAGACAGAAGGTTTTCGACCGGGTGCTGCACCAGTGGCGGCAATGGGAGGATCTGCCCGCGGTGGCCGATGAGCGCATTCACCTGGTGGACTCCAATTTATACGACCGCCCTTCGCCCCGACTGGTCAAAGGGCTTGAAGAACTGGTCCGGCTCATCCATCCGCAACTGTTTGACAGTGACGGGGACAGCGCGAGATGACGGCCGTGGTCAAGCGAATATTTCTGGTTTCTGCGATTCTGGCCGTGCTTTTGGCGGCAGCCGGATTTCTGGGCCTGACCATGGGCTCCTCCGGAGCCGGGGCGGCAGACGTTATCCGGGCCATTCGGGATTTTTTCCGGGATGAAAGCCTGATGCATTCGATTATCTGGAAAATACGGTTTCCCCGGGTGCTTCTGGCCGCCCTTGTGGGCGCATCCCTTTCCCTTGGCGGTCTGGTTTTCCAGGCGCTTTTGCGAAATCCCCTGGCAGAGCCCTATATCCTGGGAATCTCCGGTGGTTCGGCCATTGGTGCGATCATCGGCATTCTTTTGGGCCTGGCCCGGTTTCCGGGGGTAGGGATGCTGGCGTTTGCCGGCGGTATGGCCACTCTGTTTCTGGTTTTGGGTATTGCCTCCGGGCAGACCACGGCCAAAAAGGAATCCCTGCTGCTTTCCGGAGTCATGGTCAATGCGTTTTGTTCAGCCGGTATCATGTTTCTGCTCTCCCTTGCCAGGGATGCCCGGCTGCAGAACATCATGTTCTGGCTCATGGGGGACTTGTCCTCCGGGGGAATGGCCGAAGCCCGTCTTCTGGCCATGATGGTGCTGCCCTGCTTTGCCGCCATTTTCTGGCTGTCGCACAAAATGAACCTGCTGCTGATGGGAAGGGAAATGGCCCAGTCCATGGGCGTTAATGTCCGGCTGGTGAGTGTGAGTTTGCTGGTGCTCACCTCTTTTATGGTCAGCGCAACAGTGTTTCAGTGCGGGCTGATTGCCTTTGTGGGCCTGGTGATTCCGCATCTGCTGCGGCTGCTGCTGGGCTCGGACCACCGGGTCCTGACCCCGGCCTGTATTTTCGGCGGCGCGGCCTACCTGGTGCTCTGTGACCTGCTGGCCCGTGTTTTGCCCAGGCAGGGGGAAATGCCCGCCGGGGTGATCACCGCCATGATCGGCGCGCCTGTTTTTATTTTTCTGCTGAGAAGGAGCAGCGCATGAACCCGGCTGTTTCGGTTACAGGCGTATCTGCGGCTTATGCGGATCAAACCGTGCTCAAAGAGGTATCCTTTGAGGTCAAAACAGGTGAATGCTTTATTCTTATCGGCCCCAACGGTTCCGGCAAAACCACTTTGATGAAAATCATGGCCGGTCTGCTCAGGCCTGTGTCCGGCCGGGTGCAGATTTTAGGCCGAAGGCTTAAAAGCTACGGCAGAAGGGACCTTGCCCGGCGCATGGCATTTGTGCCCCAGCAGGTGCCCATGGATTTTCCATTCCGGGTCAGAGACGTGGTATTGTTTGGCCGCAGTCCGCATCTGGGCACATTCGGCCTGGAATCGTCCAGGGATCATGCCCTGGCCGATCAGGCCATGGATTTTACCGGCGTTGCCCGCCTGGCAGATCGGCGCATGGACCAGCTAAGCGGTGGCGAGCGCCAGCGGGTTTTTATCGCCAGGGCCATTTGCCAGGAGCCGGAACTGATTTTGCTAGACGAGCCCACAGCTGCCCTGGACATCTCCCATCAGCTCCGGGTCATGGACCTGATGGAGAAGATGCGCAATGAAAAAAACATTACCGTGGTCATGGTCTCTCATGACATGAACCTGGCGGCCATGTACGCCAACACCCTGATGCTTTTGCACCAGGGAAAAATGATCCAGTGGGGCCCCCCGGACCGGGTGCTGACCTATGAAACCCTGGAGGCGGCTTATGGGTGTCCTCTGCTTGTGGATCAAAGCCCCCTTGGCCCCATGCCCCGGGTGACCCCTGTGCCGGGCCGCTATATCCGGGAGGATCTCAAAGCCCTTATTTCCTGAGTGCTTCCAGGTGCTGCCGGGCAAACTCCAGGGAAGGGTCCAGATCCAGGGCAATCCGGAAAAATCGCACTGCCGCCTCAGTGTCCCCCATTTCCCGGTAGTTGACCGCCAGGTTGGCATGATCAATGCCCGATGCCGGGTTCAGCGCAATCACCCGGGAAAAACTGTCAATCGCTGCTTCGTGATCTTTTTTCTTAAAATGGCAGAATCCGGCCAGGTTGTGCAAATCAGTGCGTTCATGGTCCCACTCAAGCCCTTTTTCCGCACTTTCCAGGGCATGGTCATAGTCGCCTGCGTCTTTCAATGCCTGGCCCATGTAGGAATAGATACTGGCAACATCCTGGGCGTGGGGATCAAGGGCGAGCGCGGATTGGAAAAGCGCTATGGCCGTCTCTGTCTCCCCGAGGTCCATTCGGGTTTTTCCCAGATAAAACTGCACGTAATATTTACCCGGCATCATGGCATCCATTTGCGCCAGCCGTTGTGCGGCCTCTTGCGGTTCAAATTTTTCCGTGATCAGCCGGGCACAGAACATGCCCACACTTCCGGCTGCAGCCCGCTCCCTGAAGCGCGCGCCCGGAACCACCGTGTACAAAGCACATACCCCGAGGCCCGGGTGGGTGGTATCCATGGTGATGACATCCAGGTTCTGCTGCTTTAAGGCGGCAATGCAGCGCTGAACCTCGATTCGGATATTGCGGTCTGAGATATCGGGCAGGTCCCTGATGTTTTTGATCATGCCGGGTTCGGTGATATGCGCGACATCTGCCGGTCCGGCCGGCTTGGGCAGCCCGCTTGCCACATAATTGGATCCGGTGTGAAAATCACCGGCAAGCTGGGCGGTTTCAGCCAGAGCGCGCGACAGGGCTTTTTCCGGATTCGGGGCCGTGCCCGCGGTCCAGACAATCTCGCTTTGGTGCGGAAAGGTCTCCGGATCAAAGGCCAGGGCCCCGACCGTGGCAATGCCCGTGCCTAAGGAAAAATCCGACAAAAATACCCGGATTCCGTTATTTTTGTATTTTTCCAGCATTTCCAGGACCATGGGATCTGTTGCCAATGACGGGTCAATGCCGGGCACGGGGATCTGCTCCCGGCAGACCCTATCGGATACGTGGCGCTCCACAATTTCACAGATTCCCTGGCAAAGGGCTTCTTCCAGGCAGTTGCCCGCAGAAGTGCCGTTGAACTCGTTGATGGCAAAAAACCATTCAAAAGGAACCCGCACGTCATGGCCGCGGGTGAGATTGGCGCCCATGGCCCATTTAAAGGGCAGGGTGTCAAATACCCGGGCTGCGGCTTCCAGGTCTTCTGAGTCATCGTGGACGGATGCGGCAATGGCCTCAAAGGGCAGGCCGGATTCGCCCATTTCCGGCCGGGTGGCTTCCACGAAATTGGCCGGGTCTGCGGCAAAACTGTAAAAGCTGAACCGCTCCACCAGCTCCATGACCGCGCTGGCCTCTGCCTGGGCCGGGGTGGCGCCTTTTCCCATCTGTTTGGCTGTGCCGGTCAGGGCCCGGGCATCCGGGCCGCACACGGAAACATAAACCGGGATATCCAGCCGGCCCGTGTCAATGCGTACGGTTTTGGCCAGTACGGCCAGGTTCTGTTCGGCAAACCGGCGCCTGACTTTTGCCACGGTTTCCTGCGGGTCGGCGATTTTGTCCTGGTCTGCGGTAAATGTTTTATATGCGTCCTTGAGTATCCATTTCGGATTCATTTCAGATATCATCCTTTTGTTTGTATCCGGTTTTGAAATCAATAAAAGGAACTTACCATATGCAAGCCGGCGCATATCGTCAAGCCTTGTGTGGGCAAAACCCACGTTGACAGGAATTTGGTTTTCCGTATATTCTTTATTGAACAGTTTTCAGGCTGAACTTTGATAAGCCTGTAAAAGGTCTTTTTTAAAGGCAGTGTTAAGTTTTAAGTGATTAAGTGTTAAGTAACATCAATAAATTATTTTCAAATAGTTGTCCGTAAACGCTCAGGAGCGAAAAAATTGCCCAAAGGGGGGCGCAGCCTGATGGCATCTGAGAAAGTCAGCACGAAAATTGGAATGGCTCCGGGTTCGCTGGTTTACGTGGGCGATGAGGGGGCTGCGGATATATGTGTTTCCATAATCCAATACAGCCGGGATTGGTATACCGAAACAGCGGATGCGAATATAGAAGACTGCATGCAGGCGGTTTCAGAAGACAGTGTCACCTGGATCAACATCTCCGGGGTCCATGACCCGGATCTGATCGCCGGGCTGGGGCAGATGTTTGATCTGCATCCCCTGGTGCTCGAAGACATGCTAAACACAGAGGGCCGGCCCAAGCTCGATGATTATGACACCTATTTGTTTGCGATTCTGAAGATGATCGGTTATGACCCCGGTCAAAAGCGGCTGGATCATGAGCAGGTCAGCCTTGTGGTTCGGCCCGGCCTGGTGATCTCTTTGCAGGAAAAGCCAGGGGATGTGTTTGACCCGGTCCGGGAGCGGATCCGCAAGGGCAAGGGCCGGATCCGGAAACTGGGCGCAGATTACCTGGCATATGCCCTGATGGACATGATCGTGGATCAATATTTTCTGATCATGGAACAAATCGGAGAGCAGATCGAAGATCTTCAGGACGAGGTGATAGAAGATCCGGGAGAGGAAATTGTCCAGGCCATTCATCAAAGCCGCAGCCGGATTATTTTTTTAAAAAAAGCGGTCTGGCCGGTGCGCGAGATCATCCATAATCTGCTGCGGGATGACACGGATCTGATCAGCGATGATGTGCGCGTCTATCTGCGCGATGTCTATGATCACGCCATCCACGTCTCAGACACCGTGGAAACCCATCGCGATATGCTCTCCGGAGTGCTTGATATTTACCTGACCACGGTGAGCAACAGGATGAACGAGGTTATGAAGGTGCTCACCGTGATTGCCACCATTTTTATCCCACTGACCTTTATTGCCGGGGTCTATGGAATGAATTTCGAATACATGCCCGAATTGTCCCGGCCCTGGGCCTACCCGGCGCTGTGGGCGGTGTTTCTCGGGATTTTCGCCGGGCTTTTGGTCTGGTTCAAGCGCAGAAAATGGCTGTAAATCCTGATGGCGCCGTAAAAAGTCCAATATCTGCGTTACGCACAATTTCTCAGAATTTCACGTACGGATAAGTACGCTGCATTCTTCGAAATTGCGCAAGCCTTGATCTTGAACTTTTTACGGCACCATCTGAAATCAGAC
>NZ_JBSRLA010000069.1:0-16393 GCF_055149105.1 Desulfosalsimonas sp.
ATCCGTAAACGGTCAGGAGCGAAAAAACTGACCCCGGCCGCAGGGCTTCCTTCCTGCAACAACAGCGGACGCGGTAAAAAGCTTTTTACGAAACCATCAAGGATACAGATCCCAAGAAGAGAAATCCGAAGATATATCCGGGAGCAAGCCATGAAACGAATCGAGCAAGCCATCGCCCTGTTGCTGACATTATGTCTGCTGCTGTGGCCCGCTGGCTCCACAGCCGATGCCATGACCGTCAAGGAGGAAAAGGAACTGGCGGAAGAATTCCTTGAAACGATTCACAAGCATTACCATGTAATCGATGATTTTATCATCCACGAATATATCAATGACCTGGGCGGGCGCATTCTCGAAAACCTGCCGCCCCAGCCCTTTGACTACAAGTTCCATGTGATCAGCCAGGACACGGTCAATGCATTTGCCGGCCCGGCCGGAAATATCTTTATATTTTCCGGGCTGTTTGAAACCATGGACACCGAAAGCGAACTGGCCGGAATCGTGGCCCATGAAATCGCCCATGTCTCGGCCCGGCACATATCCGACATGATTGAAAAATCCAAAAAAAGCCAGATCCTGTCCATGGCCGGAATGATTGCCGGCATCCTCGTTGGCCTGGGCGGGGCTTCGGCGGTGGGCAGTGCCCTTTCCATGGGCTCGCTGGCCGCCGGCCAGAGCATGATTCTGGCCTATACCCGGGAAAACGAACTGGAAGCCGATTTTCTGGGCCGCCAGTATCTGCTTGCAGCCGACTATGACCTCTACGGCCTCCGGGAGGCCCTGCGCAAAATCCGTGATCGGGAATGGTACGGAGAAGAGCAGGTCCCCACTTATCTCAAAACCCATCCGGCCACCCGTCAACGGCTGACCAACCTGGAAAACATGCTGATGCACCGCCCGGAGTCCAAACCTTCTGACAGTTTTGCATTCCAGCGCACCCGCGCCCGGCTCAAAGCCCTTTACGGGCAGTCCGGCCGGGCTGTCAAGCATTTCCGCCAGCAGCTTGAAAAAAATCCTGAAGATCAGGCCGCCCTATACGGACTGGCCCTGGCTCTGGCCGAAAGCGGCCAGCCCGAATCCGCCCTGGAGGCCATAAAAAAGAGTATCGCCCGACGGCCGGATGATTCTTTCATGGCCATTGACCTGGGACGGATTCTTTTTCTTTCCGGAAAACATGAAAAAGCCATCCACACCCTTTCCGGAATTGACAACATTTCCCGCTACGGGCCTGACGGGCTGTTTTACCTGGGCCGCAGCCACATGAGCCGGGGCGATTTTGATAAAGCCATTGCCGCCTTCAAGGAAATCAATCAAAATTTTCCGGATCATGAACGAACACTTTACTTTCTGGGCAATTGCTACGGGGAACAAAACCGTCTGGATAAGGCCCATTATTACCTGGGCCGCTATTACCGGAAAACCGGGGATGCAGAAAATGCGAGATTCCATTTTAACCGGGCCCTGGACAAAACCGGAAGCCAAACCCTTGCAGAAAAAATCCACAAGGAACTGGCAGAAACCAAAAAAATGCCGGAAAAAGAGGAGGAAACAGACGAAAACAGCCCTTACCGGGATTTTTACTTTTCCGGGCAGGCTGGTGCCGGCGTGTTTGAGACCCGGCCTACATCCGGTCAAAATGGGAAAATTTCATGGTAAAGGTGCCTCTGCCCTGGGAGGCCGAGCGCAGGGCCGTGGTATAGCCAAACATCTTTGAAAGAGGGGCGATGGCGGTGATGATCTGGTTGTCGCCCTTTGCGGCAATGGATTCGATCTTGCCCCCCCGGGAATTTAAATCCCCGATCACCTCGCCCATAAACGATTCCGGAACGTAGACCTCCACGTTCATTATGGGTTCGAGCAGGTAAGGATCAGCTGCGGCAAACATTTCCCGGCAGGCCATGGAGGCGGCAACAGAATAGGCCAGAGAAGATCCCAGCGATTCGCGAAACGCCCCGCCGGTGATTTTCACTTCCAGGTCCACCACCGGATATCCCATCAGCTCTCCGTATTCCATGGCTTCACGAACGCCTTTTTCAACCGCCGGGATAAACTGGGCGGGGATGATATCCTCTGAAACCTCTGCGGCAAAGCTCACCCCGCTGCCGCGGGAAAGGGGCCGGGCTGTGAGCGCGACTTCGGCAAAATGCCGCTGGCCGGCCACCTCCCGGTCAAACACACCATGGCCGGATGCCTGCTTTGCGATGGTTTCCCGGTAGACCACCTGGGGTTTGCCCACATTGACGTTTGTCTTGTACTCGCGCCGCATCCGGCTGATAATCACATCCAGGTGCAGTTCGCCCATGCCGGACAAAAGGGTCTGGCCCGTGTCCTCGTCCTGTTTGACATGCAGGGTGGGATCTTCGGCCATGAGCTTTTCAAGCACCTGGGGCAGTTTTTCCTGATCATCATGGGTTTTGGGCTCAATGGAAATGGAGATCACCGGCTTGGTGAATTTCATCTGTTCCAGCAGGACCGGATTGTCCCTGTCGCAGAGCGTCTCGCCGGTGGAGGAGTCCTTTAGCCCCACCACGCCCACAATGGCACCCGGGCCGGCCTCGTCTAAGCGCTCTCGCTTGTTGGCATGCATCTTTAAAATCCGGGAAATTTTTTCCGATTTCTCCCGGATGGAATTGTAGATCTCTGCGCCGGCCTTGATGCTGCCGGAATAAACCCGCACATAGGACAGCTTTCGGCCCTCGATCATGGAAACCTTGAAAATAAGGGCCACCGTGGGCCCCTTGGGCTTTGCCTCAAAGGCAACTTTTTCCCCGGTGTCGGGCATTGTGCCCTGAATGGGCGGAGCTTCCAGGGGGCTGGGCAGGTAATTGACCACCGCATCGAGCAATGGCTGGATTCCCTTGTTTTTCAAAGCCGAACCGCAGAGCACCGGCACCAGGTGCAGACCGATGGTGGCTTTCCGGATGGCGGCCACCAGGTTCTGAACCGGTATATCGGCTTCTTCCAGGTAGGCCTCCATGATGGCATCGTCGGTTTCAGCCACGGTCTCGATGAGTTTTTCGCGGTACTGTTGGGCTGTTTCCAGCAGATCCGGGTCGATTTCGCCGGTGACAAACGGCATTTCCGGCCCGCCGGTCTCCCAGACCATTTGGCGCATGTGCAGTAAATCAATAACCCCCCGAAACCCGTCCTCGCTGCCAACGGGCAGTTGAAGCACCAGGGGGCGGGCATGCAGGCGTTCTTTCATCATATCGATGGTCCGGAAATAATCCGCTCCCACCCGGTCCATCTTATTGACAAAGGCGATCTTTGGCACCAGATAATCGTCTGCCTGATGCCAGACGGTTTCAGACTGGGGCTCCACACCGCCCACGGCGCAAAACACGCCAACGGCGCCGTCGAGCACGCGCAGTGAGCGCTCCACCTCAATGGTGAAATCCACGTGCCCCGGGGTGTCAATAATCTGGATGTCGCATTTGTCCCACTGGCAGGTGGTCACCGCTGAGGTAATGGTGATGCCCCGCTCCTGCTCATCGGGCATCCAGTCCATCACGGCTTCGCCGTCGTGGACCTCGCCGATTTTGTGAGACCGGCCCGTGTAAAACAGGACCCGCTCGGTGACCGTGGTCTTGCCTGCATCAATATGGGCGATAATGCCGATATTTCTTATTTGTCCGATTTTTTTCATCTCACCAGCAACATCTGCGCGTTTAGCGGCAAACGGATATCCACGTGCCCGGCCAGGGTTTGAACCGGGCTGCCCTCTATCAGGATCTGGACCGCCTGGATGCCGTTGGAATTGAGTATCAGTGTATTGACAATGCTGTAGACGCTCAGCAGTTCGCTGCGCACGCCTTTTGTGTGCAAATCCGCCGCTTCTGCCGACAAATCAACGTAAGCCACCCCAGCAGCACCGGCATACACCGCCCGTACATCGGTTTGCGCCGGCAATGGAGCCTCAAGCCTTGTTTTCGGACCGCTGATCAGTTCTTCTACAATGCGGGTATAAAATTGGCCCGAATCCCTGCGCTCATCGGAAAAATCCATATTCCGGGGTTCGCCTGCAAGATATCCGGCCTCAGAATCAACAAAGTATAAAAATATTTCTCCCTCGGGGTGCCCCTCTGAGGCCGTGTTCTGTGCGCCGGCAGCGGCCCCGGCGAAAACAAGCCATATGACCAGGCACAAACACGACAGCCGCCTGCACCATCGCTTCAATCCCATTTTACCCCCTTGAAATCGATTTATCGTAAGCCACAGATGCACCCATGTCAATGCGAGAAAGCCGAATTTCAGATACCTGATGCAACCCTGCGATTGTTCTTGACTTTACCGGCTTGTTTGTGGCAGGAAAAAATTTGGTTTCATTTTTGCAACCCAAGGCTTTTGTTTTGGGTTGCAAATGATTATAGTCAATCAATGTCAACCTTCAACCAACTGTCGGCATACGGCATGTGATATCATCATCATAAATCAATGCCCGGGCCCGCAGGCAAAAGCCGAGCCCGCACCGGGCATCAACGGAGGGTATTGTATGGGAGAACCTGCAATCAAGCTTGGGACAAAGCGCTCAAGCACTTTTATCGACAAGGTCAAAAACCTGCTGCCCGAAGGCGGCAACCTGGATCTGTGCCTGACCTGCGGCGCATGCTCCTCGGGGTGTCCGGCAACAGGTATCGGCGGCATGGATGCGCGCAAGTTTCTGCGCATGGCAGCCCTTGGCATGGATGAAGAAATTCAGCAGAGCCCCTGGGTCTGGCACTGCACCATGTGCCAGCGCTGCATTTACGTCTGCCCCATGCAGATCAACATCCCGCAGCTTGTGTTTTACGCACGCCAGAGCTGGCCCCGGGACCAGCGGCCAAAGGGTATTCTCGGCTCCTGCGACATGGCCCTGCGAAATGACACCTGCAGCGCCATGGGCGCCACAGAAGAAGATTTTGAGTTCGTGGTCGAGGACGTGCTTGAGGAATACAGGGAGGCCCAGCCCGAATTCAAAGACATGGAAGCACCGGTGAACAAGCAGGGCGCCTATTACTTTCTCAACCAGAACTCCCGTGAGCCAGTAACCGAGCCTGATGAGATGGTGCCCCTGTGGAAGATCCTGCACCTGGTGGGCGCGGACTGGACCTACGGCACCAAGGGATGGGCGGCTGAGAATTACTGCATGTTCATGGCCGATGACGAGTCGTGGAAACATATTGTGGAGGTCAAGGCCAAGGCGGTGGAGGATCTTGGCTGCAAGGTCTGGCTCAACACCGAATGAGGGCACGAACTTTTCGCAGTCCGGGCCGGACTGAAAAAATTCAATATCCCCCAAAACTTTGAAATCCAGAGCATCATCCAGCTCTACGCCCAGTGGATCCGCGAGGGCAAGCTCAAGGTGACCCCTGACTGGAACAAGGACCTCAAGGTCAAATTCACGGTTCAGGACCCGTGCCAGCTTGTTCGCAAATCCTTTGGCGACCCGGTGGCCGAAGACCTTCGCTACGTGGTCAAAAACGTGGTGGGTGAGGAAAATTTCATCGACATGAGCCCCAATCGTTCCAATAACTATTGCTGCGGCGGCGGCGGTGGCTTTCTGCAGTCCGGGTATCCGGAGGAGCGGCGCAAGTACGGCGAGGCAAAAGCCAACCAGATACTGGCAACCGGGGCGGGCTACTGCATCACCCCGTGCCACAACTGCCACGCCCAGGTCCATGACTTGAGCGAAGTCCGGCACCATCCCTGGCAGACAGTTCACCTGTGGACCCTGATCTGTCTGTCTCTGGGCATTCTCGGAGAAAATGAACGGGAATATCTCGGAGAGGATCTGAAAAACGTGGCCATGTACGGCGCGTAAAAACCCAAAAAATATCAGCACAAATATCAAACCGGGAGTCTTTTTCAAATAAAGGCTCCCGGTTTTTGTTTTTAAATATTGCGCAAGAAAGTTGCTGTTAGTGCTTGATGGCACCATCAGTGCTTGGTTCTATAATTTTCGCATGATGCCGCCCGGTGGCGGTTTGCTCCCTGCTGACCGCTTGCGCGCTCAATGCGACTCGCAAACCACCCCCGGGCCCGCATCATGGCCGACGCTGTGCAAAATTTCACCAAGGGGGTCCGAAGCAACACATTCAAGCCTTAAAAACGTTGTTTTCATGCGCGGTCACGTGGGTTGGCCCGACAGGAACACTTCCAAGGAAGCCCAAGGGCGGGGTCGGCTTTTGAAGCGACATTGAGCGTTTTTGCATTAAGATTTCAAACTGTTTGAGCAAGGCAGGGCGGATTTGTAAATTTTAGGCAAAGGCATTTGATCAATCCGCAAAAACGGTCAGGAGCGAAAAAGCCGACGCCGGCCGCAGGGCTTTCTTCCTGCAAAAATTCTACAGGCCCGACAGGAGATCCTCCATGTCGAGCCTGCGTTGGGCGACATTGTCGCAGACCGCGGAGATAAAACCGTCCACCGGCGCGCCGTGATGCACGGCCCCGTCCAATGTGCGCACCGCCAGGGTGCCCGCGCTTTTTTCCTTGTCGCCCACGGTGAGGATCAGGGGAATTTTGGCCAGTTGCGCTTCCCTGACCTTTTTGTTGAGACTTTCGGTGCGGTCATCCACATATGCCCGCAGGCCGGCTTCAAAAAGCCGCTGGCAGATCTCTTTGGCAAACGGGGCAAGGGTGTCATTGATGGGTAAAATCACCGCCTGGACCGGGGCCAGCCACAGGGGGAATTTTCCGGCAAAATGCTCAATCAAAATTCCCAGAAACCGCTCAATTGATCCGAAAACCACCCGGTGGATCATCACGGGCCGGTGTTTTTCATTGTCCCGGCCCACATAGGCCAGATCAAAGCGCTCGGGCAAAGACATATCCAGCTGGATGGTACCGCACTGCCAGGTCCGGCCGATGGCGTCCTTGATGTGGATATCGATCTTGGGCCCGTAAAAGGCCCCGTCGCCCTCATTGATTTTATAATCGGCCCCGTATGCATCCAGCGCGGCGGTCAGTCCGCCGGTGGCCTGCTCCCATTGGGCGTCGGTGCCAATGGATTTTTCCGGCCGGGTCGACAGCTCCAGGTGAAATCCAAGCCCGAATGTGGCATACATGCGCCGGACCAGCTGTAAAATCCCGAGGATTTCCGGCTCGATCATCTCCGGGGTCATGAAAATGTGGGCATCATCCTGGTGAAAGGCCCGCACCCGAAACAGGCCGGAGAGCACGCCGGAAAGCTCGTGGCGGTGCACCAGGCCGATTTCTGCGGACCGGATGGGCAGATCCCGGTAGGAATGGCGCTTTTGTTTGAACAACAGCATGCCCCCGGGACAATTCATGGGCTTGATGGCAGACTCTGTTTCATCCACCACCAGGGTATACATGTTTTCCCGGTAATTTTCCCAGTGCCCGCTTTGCTCCCACAGGCTCCGGTGAAGGATAATCGGGGTCTTGGTTTCAACGTATCCGGCTGCCCGGTGCTCCCGGCGCCAGTAATCGAGCAGCGCGTTCCACAGCTCCATGCCGTTCGCTTGAAAAAAAGGCATTCCCGGGGCCTCTTCTTGGAAGGAAAACAGGTCCAGGGCCGCGCCGATTTTGCGATGATCCCGTTTTCTGGCCTCTTCGAGAAACGTCAGGTACTGCTTTAAATCTTTTTTGTCAAAAAACGCGGTTCCATAAATCCGCTGAAGCTGCGGTCGGTCGGAATCTCCCCGCCAGTAGGCCCCGGAGACCCGCAGCAGTTTAAAGGCCCTGACAAATCCGGTATGCGGAAGATGCGGTCCCCGGCACAGATCCGTGAACTCGCCCTGGACGTAAAAGGAAATGGTGCCGTCTGCCAGCTCGCCGATCAGCTCTCGCTTATAGGGCTCATGGCGGTAGTGCTCAATGGCCTGGTCCCGGGTGACCTCCTGCCGGCGAACCGGAAGCTTTTCCTTGATGATCTGTTTCATCTCGGCTTCGATTTTGGGAAAATCCTCCTCAGAGATGGGCTCCATGTCAAAATCATAATAAAACCCGTCTTCCACCACCGGGCCGATGGTGGGCTGGGCATCCGGGTAAAGCCGGAGCACGGCCTGGGCCATGATGTGAGCGGCTGTGTGCCGGAGGATATCCAAGGATTCCGGATCCTTTGGCGTGATAAAGCGGATGCCGGCATCTTCTTGCAACTGACTGTAAATATCCATGAGCCGGCCGTTTGCTTCCATGGCCACGCAATTTCTGGCAAATCCTTCGGAAATGCTTGCAGCCACTGTATATCCGTCCACGGGTGGTTCAAACTGCCGCTGTGTTTTATCCGGAAATGTGATATTGATCATTGACTCTGTCCATTTGGTCATTCATATAGGGGATGGAACTTCGGGATCACGCGCGTTAAGGCCCTATGTAATGAATCTGCAAAACAGGGTCAAGGAAAAAGTCAGCACACGGAAAGGATCGGCAAGTCCGTACATTGCAGTTCAAAATGGAATCTTCACCGGTTACATACATCAATACAGCAGACCAGATATCCGCCCTGGCCGGGCGACTGGCATCAGAGCCGGCTGTGGCCGTGGACCTGGAAGCCGACAGCATGCATCATTTCGAGGAAAAGGTCTGCTTAATCCAGATGGGCACCCCAGGAGCCTGCTATATTATCGATCCCCTGGCGCTCAGGGACCTTTCAGCCATGGCCCCCTTGTTTGCCGACCCCGGAATTGTCAAGGTTTTTCACGGGGCGGATTATGACATGCGATGCCTGTACCGGGACTTCGGCATAAGCGTGGCAAACCTGTTTGACACCGAGCTGGCTGCCCGGTTTCTGGGCTACGGGGCCACCAGCCTGGAAGCGGTGCTGGCCCGTCATTTTAATGTGGAACTGGACAAGAAATTCCAGAAAAAGGACTGGTCCGTGCGGCCCCTGCCCGATGAAATGATCGCCTATGCCGCAAATGACGTGCGTTACCTGGTCACCCTGTACCAGGAAATGAAAGCCGAGCTCAAAAACCGGGGCCGGATGGAATGGGTGCGCCAGCATTGCGAAGAAATCGCCGGGGTGCGGCCGGAAACCCCGGATGCCGACACCCCGCTTTTTGTCCGGATCAAGGGCGCCGGCCGCCTGGACCCCAAAAGCATGGCCGTGCTTGAAGCCCTGCTGGCTTTCCGGATGGAAATCGCCCGGAAAAAAGACCGGCCTGCTTTCAAAATCCTGGGAAATCAAACCCTTTTGTCCCTGGCCCGGAAGAAGCCGAAAAACAGCGCTCAGCTCACAAAAAGCGGTCTGTTGAGCCGCAAACAAATCCAGATGTACGGCACCGCGGTTTTGCAGGCCGTTGATTCCGCCATGAAACTTTCTCCGGAGCAGTGGCCCAGGTACCCGAAACAGAAGTCAAAGCCCGTGCCTGCGGCCGTGACCCGCCGCATCAAACAGCTAAAGCAGTGGCGGCAGCAAAAAGCCGAAGATTTGGAAATTGATCCGTACCTGATTGTCAACAAAAATGCTTTGAAACAAATCGCCGAAGATCAGCCCCGCACTTTGCCGGACCTGGATGCCATTGCAGATCTCAAGCCGTGGCAAAAGGACATGTTTGGCCATGAGTGGATTAAAATGTGAGCGGACCATGGAACAAAAAATCTTTTTTTCAGCCTCAGATGGAATTGAACTGGAAGGCGCTCTTTTTTCCGGCAATGACAAGGCGGTAATCCTTGCCCACCCTCACCCGTTGTACGGCGGCAACATGGACAACCTGGTGATTTTCGAAATTGCTGCTGCATGCCGGGCCCGGGGCCTGACCACGCTTCGGTTCAACTTCCGCGGTGCAGGACAAAGCCAGGGCGCCTATGACCAGGGCGAGGGCGAGCAAAAAGACCTGCTGGCTGCAGCCGATTATGTGCAGGCCCGGGGCGCCCGCGCAATCGATTTGATCGGATATTCCTTTGGTGCATGGGTGCTGGCCCATGCCGACACCGGAAAACTGCCGCCGGGCAAAATGCTCATGATTGCCCCGCCTGCGGCCATGATGAATTTTGACGGACTTCGGCCATGTTCCCGGCTGAAACTGGCGATCACCGGCAGCGAGGATGAAATCGCACCGCCGGCACTGGTGGAAAAACTGCTGCCCCGGATCAACCCGGCGGCCGAACTGCGGGTGATTTCCGGAGCGGATCACTTCTTTTCCAGCGGTATGGCGGAGCTGAAAACCGCTGTATCGGATTTCATGTATGATTAACCGGTTCCTGCACCATCAACAAAACACGCAAACCCAAAAA
Source organism: Desulfosalsimonas sp. (assembly GCF_055149105.1). NCBI lineage: Bacteria > Pseudomonadati > Thermodesulfobacteriota > Desulfobacteria > Desulfobacterales > Desulfosalsimonadaceae > Desulfosalsimonas > Desulfosalsimonas sp. The sequence goes on from NZ_JBSRLA010000069.1 coordinate 10,177, forward strand.
CCGCTGCATGCTGATCATGAAAAAAATTGATGAAATCACCCTGCTCTACGACATCAGCCAGTCCCTGAACCGCCATACGGACCTTAAAAAAGCCCTGTACACGGTTTTGGACATCCTTTCGGGCAACATGCACATGTCCCGGGGTATGATCACCATCCTAAACCCCTTAAGCGATGAAATCAGCATCGAGGTGGCCCACGGCATTTCCCGGTCCGCCATGCAGAAGGGCATCTATAAACTCGGAGAAGGGGTGACCGGCCGGGTGATTGAATCCGGCCGGCCGGTGAGCATCGCCAAAATCAGCGAATCCCCGGATTTTTTAAACCGCACCCAATCCAGAAGCGGGCCCGGCGAGCGGGAACTGTCATTTATCTGCGTGCCCATTAAAAAAGAACAGCAGGTTATCGGGGCCCTGGGTGTGGATCTGCCCTATGATCCGGAATACCCCCTGGCCGAGGGGGAAAAGATTCTCACCGTGGTGGCGGCCATGATTGCCACCCAGGTCATTCATTTAGAGCGCATCCGCAGGGAGAAGGAAAAGCTGAAAGCCGAAAACGAACGGCTTCAGATGGAACTGGAAAAAAAATACCGGATCAAAAACATCGTGGGCAACAGCAACAAAATGCGCGAGGTCTACCAGATGATCTCCCAGGTGGCCAGAAGCAACGCCACCGTGCTCATCCGCGGAGAATCGGGCACCGGAAAGGAACTGGTGGCCAATGCCATCCACTACAACAGCAGCCGCTCCAGCCATCCCTTTGTGAAGGTCAACTGTGCGGCCCTGCCCGCCAACCTCATTGAAAGCGAACTGTTCGGCCATGAAAAAGGCGCCTTTACCGGGGCCATTCAGCAAAAGGCGGGCAAATTCGAACTGGCCCACAAGGGGACCCTGTTTCTCGATGAAATCGGATCCATTACCGGCGAAGTCCAGGCCAAGCTGCTGCGGGTGCTGCAGGAACGGGAAATCGAGCGGGTGGGGGGCAACAAGACCATCCGGGTGGACGTGCGCATTGTTGCGGCCACCAACAAGAACCTGGAAGAAGCCGTGGCCGAAAACGATTTCCGAAGCGACCTGTATTACCGGATCAACGTGTTTCCCATCTACATGCCCCCGCTTCGGGAGAGAAAAACCGATATCCTGGCCCTGGCCGATTTTTTCCTGGACAAATACACCCGGGAAAACGCAAAGGAGATTGTCCGCTTTTCCACCCCGGCCATTGACATGCTCATGGCCTACCACTGGCCCGGCAACGTCCGGGAACTGGAAAACTGTATCGAGCGGGCCGTACTGCTTTGCGAGGGAAAGGTGATCCACGGCTATCATCTGCCGCCCACACTGCAGACCGGCAAGGAGTCGGGCACGCTTCCGTCCCAGACCATGGAGGAAGCCGTGGAAAAACTGGAAATGGAAATGATTGTGGATGCCCTAAAACATACCCGGGGCAACATGAGCCAGGCCGCCCAAACCCTGGGCACCACCCTGCGAAAAATCTCTTACAAGGTGCACAAATACGGCATAAATCCGCGGCAATACCATTAGCGGGCTAAAGGGCGTTTCTGCCGCGCTCTCCGGTGCGGATACGAACGGCTTCCTCCATTGAGAATACAAATATCTTGCCATCACCGATTTTGCCGGTATAGGCGGATTTTTGCACGGTTTCGATGACCTGCTCGGCCATGTCGTCATCCACTGCAATTTCAATCTTGAGCTTGGGAACAAAATCCACAGCGTATTCCGCGCCCCTGTAGACTTCCTTGTGCCCTTTCTGACGACCATAGCCCTTGACCTCGGATACGGTCATGCCCTGAATGCCCATGTCGGTGAGGGCTTCCTTGACATCATCGAGTTTAAAGGGCTTTATAATGACTTCAATTTTTTTCATTTTCATCTCCTATTGGCTAAAGCCCCGAATATTGCGGTCCCGGGGCACCTGCTGTCTGCAAAAAACCAAACCCTGAATAATCCCGAAGCCTTATTTTGGCTTGACAAAGTTCTTTTCTTTAATATATGAATCATTATAAGTCAATGCCTACCATGAAAATCCGGCAAAAATAAACCCGTTTCAGGAAATAATCCATGGGGCTACAGCAACGGGGATACCAGATGTGATCGTCAAAAGCTTTATTGCCAGCGACAACACCGCAGCCATTACCTGCCCGGAATGCCAGAAAACCATTGTCAAGGACGTGTCGAGATACGCCGAAGCCGACAACATGATCAAGCTCAAGGCCAAATGCCCGTGCGGCCATACCTTTACGGTGTTTCTGGAAAGAAGAAGACAATACCGCAAATCCACCGAACTGCGGGGCACCTATCTCTATATCCCTGCCCACAGTGCCTCCAAAAGCGCCCAGCACTGGGGCAGCATGGTTGTCACCGATATTTCCAGAACCGGTATCCGCATGAAATTAAACGTCCAGCCCCGCTTCCAGGTCGGAGAGCGAATCACGGTGGAATTCCGGCTCGATGATGCCAACAACTCCCTGATCAAGCGGGAAGTGATCGTCCAGCACATCAAGGGCCTGGACGTGGGGGCCACTTACGCCAGAGCCCATTCCTACGACAATATCATCGGATTTTACCTGCTCAGATAGCTCTTGATTTTCTCTTTACTGGCCAAAGACTTTCCGCCATATCCGCACAACCCTTCGGCGCAGTTCGGCAAACCGGTTTTCCGGCAGCACCGCCTTTTTTTCCTGAAGATTCATGCGATGGACAAAATAGCGGTAAATCAAATAGGCCTGTTTTAAGGCATGGGCGTCGAGATCGGCAATAATGCCGCAAAGGGCCAGGGCATTTAACTGGCGCACCACATCGGTCCACTGACCCAGTTGTTCGTGCCGGCTGCCATGGCACAGAATCAAAAACTGGACCAAAAACTCGATATCCACTATTCCGCCGGAATCCTGCTTTAAGTCAAACAAGCCATTATGTGAAAATTCACGGGCACTGCGCATCCGTTCCCGCATTTCCAGCACCGCCGCGGCCAGCTGCTCTGTGTTACGCCGGGCGGCAATCACCTGCGTGCGCACATCGGCAAAACGCCGGGCCACCTGGAAATCCCCGATAATCGGCCGGGCCTTGATCAGAGCCTGATGCTCCCAGGTCCAGGCGTGTCTGGACTGGTATTCCTCAAAAGCGTCCATATGGCTGACAAGAATCCCGGCATTTCCCGAGGGACGCAGCCGCATGTCAATTTCATAAAGCTTTCCCGTTGACGTGGGCGCAGACAGAAAATGGATGATGCGCTGGCCCAGCCGGCCGAAAAACTCACTGTTGTCAATGGGCCGCAGCCGGCCGCCCGTGGTCTGCCCGGGTTGGGCGGTATGCAGAAAAACCAGGTCCAGATCCGAGCGGTATCCCAGTTCATATCCGCCCAGCTTGCCGTAGGCGATCACTGCAAAGCCGGTGTTGCCCGGATCACCGTCAATCGCCGAAGGTTTACCGTAGCGTTCCACCATCTGGTGCCAGGTCAGATCCAGGGCGGCATCCAGTATGGTTTCAGCCAGATAGGTCAGCCGGTCTGAAACCTGCATCAGGGGCAGATGACCGGTCACGTCGGCTGCCACGATACGAAACATGTTGACCTGCTTGAAAACCCGGATGGCATCCATCTGTAACTCCGGGTCATCCCCGCCGGATTTTTCCAGGCGCTGCCGCAGATCCCCGGCCAAAGCAGCCCGGTCCAGAGGGGCATACATGGAACGCACATCCAGCAGCTCATCGAGAAGCAGGGGGTGCTGGCTTAAAAAAGACACAATCCAGGGGCTGATGCGCGCCAGCCGGACAAGGTGTTCAAGAGCCCCCGGGTTTTCAAGAAGCAGGGAGATATAGCAACTTCGGTTCAAAATCGCATCCAGCAGGGTCATGATCCGCTTTAACACCAGCAGGGGACGGTCGGTTTCCGCCACCGCCCCCAGGACCCGGGGCATCAGCCGGTTGATCCTGGCCGTGGCAATATGACCGTCCTCACCATATCCGGTTTTGTCCCGGAACTCACCCAGCAGGCGAAGAACCGTATCAGGCTCCTCAAAGCCCGCCGCCTCCAGGTTCTGCCTGTTCTGATCGGTTTGTCCGGGCGTCAGCCAGACATTGCCGAGTCCTGTTTCGCTTTGGGCTTCGGCTTCCGTGCTTTCCTGGCCCAGCAGCTGATTGAAATGAAAATGCACCCGGGACATGTGTGCGTCCAGGGCCCGGATAAATTCTTTTTCGCTGTCAAATCCCATGCTCAGCGCAAGCCGAGTGCGGGCGCGCGGATCTGCGGGCAGGCTGTGGGTCTGCATGTCCTCATACATCTGAAGGCGGTTTTCCGTGTTTCGCAAAAACACGTAGGCAGAGCTGAGTTCCTCGTATACCTTGCCCGTGATGCCCCTGTCCTTTCTCATCACCTTCAGGACCTTTAAAATGCTTCGCTCCTGGTAAGCCGGGTCAATGCCGCCCCGGATGAGCTGGAAGACCTGGCCGAAAAACTCGATTTCCCGTATGCCGCCGTAACCGTGTTTGATATTGTCGGCAAGGCCCTTTCGGACCACTTCCCGCACAATTTTCTGCTTCATCTCCCGAATGGACTCAAACGTTCCGTAATCCAGATACCGACGGAACACAAAGGGCCGGAGCCGGTCGAAAAAGGCCTCTCCCCGCTGTTTGTCCCCGGCTATCAGGCGGGCCTTGACAAGTGCGTAGCGCTCCCATTCCCGGCCAAACATCTGGTAGTAATTTTCCATGGAATCAAAGCTCATGACCAGTGGCCCGGAATCGCCATAGGGCCGCAGGCGGGTGTCGACCCGGAAAACAAACCCCTCGGGGGTGGATTTGCCGATCACATCAATGAGCCGGCGCACAAGGCGGGTGAAAAACTCCTCATTTGAAATCGACTTTTCTTCTGATCGGGTATGTCCGGCTTCGGGAAAGGCAAACATCAGGTCAATGTCAGAGGAAAAATTCAACTCTCTTCCCCCGAGCTTTCCCATGGCAAAGACCACCATCTGCTGGGCATTTCCGGCCGCATCCTCGGGCCGGCCGTATCTTTCGCACAGCAAGGGATACAAATAATCCAGCGCCCGGGCCACACAGGCATCTGCAAGGGCGGAAAGATCGGCCATGGTCTCAAACAGATCGGCCCGGCCGGTCAAATCCCGCCAGACAATGCGCACCATTTCCCGGTGCCGAAGCCGCCGCAGCGCCACGGCCAGATCCTGCTCGTCAGAGGCCCGCCCCGCAGCCAGGGCAATGTATTGCTGGTACTGATCCTGGGGATACAGCCGCTCCAGATCCCCGCTTTCCAGCAACTCCCGGAGCATCTCCGGATTGCGCATGCACTGCCGTGCGGCATACTCGCTGAAGGCAAAAACCCGGCTAAGATCACCCGGGTCTGCAAGCGCCTCAATGCTTTTGCCTCCGCTGGTTTCAGCTGACCGGCAGCACTCGGAAATCTTTTGTTCAGCCGCGGTCTTCAGGTCCTCGGTGAGCGCAATCATGGTTTTTGAAGCAGGGCTATTGGCCATGGGATTCAACTTTATCTATTGGGAAAACCGGGTGGGCCGGCCGCCGGGTTTTTGCGCAAGCGTATAGGCGGCCAGCATGGAATGCTGCAAATAGGTGTTTTCCGGATCGGAAAAAAACCGGAAAAACAGATCCAGGCTCTGTTGGCGCATCATATTGGACACCACCCGGACCCCTGCGTTTCTGTAAAGAGGCGGCAGATTGCCGGTTTTGCAGGCCGTGCCCCCGCCCATGACATCCTCATAGGCATAAACGATTCTGCCGATACCCGCAATCAGGATTGCGGCAAAGCACATCAGGCAGGGCTCCAGGGTGGAGTAAATGCTCAACTGCCGGGGATCGCCCGTATAGGACAATTCATAGAATTGTTTTAATGTATTGATCTCCGCATGATCAATCTCACTGGGGCTCTGTTGACGGCTGTGGGTGCGTCCCCCGCCGGCAACCACCCCCCGGGGTCCGGCAATAATGCACCCCACGGGAAACTCCCCGGCGTCCAGGGCCTGCTGGGCCTGGTCCAGAGCCGCCTGCATATAGGTTTCATCGGTTTTCTGATGGTCCATGCGCGTGTTTTCACCTCTTGTTATCCGGCCAAACCGAAATTGATGAGCCTGTAAAAAGCTTTTTACCGCGTCCGCTGTTTGTCAGGAAGGAAGCCCTGCGGCCGGGGTCAGTTTTTTCGCTCCTGACCGTTTACGGATTCAGCCAATGCCT
>NZ_JBSRLA010000070.1:0-15891 GCF_055149105.1 Desulfosalsimonas sp.
TATCACCGTCAACCACTAAAGAGACAACTTATTGATTTTACTTAATACTTAATCACTTAAAACTTAACACTGCCTGTAAAAAAGACTTTTTACAGGCTTTTCAGGGTTTGGTTTCGCAAAAATATGGATAAAAACCAGGAGATCGGGTCAATGCGAAGACTCAAAGACATACAGATGGAACTGTCCGCAGACGAAGTCCGCCAGATCCTCTCCATCGCACTCGACGAGGACCGGGACAGCGCCATGTCGTTTATCCGGGATCATCTGGCAAAAAAGGTGGACAAAAAACTCCAGCAGAAGTGAGTCCCGGTATTCGAGGTCAGTTACGGCCCCGGGCAGATGGAGCACTTCTCATAGTTGACGGAATAACCCACAAAAAGACAGGAGACCCATGAAGTCAGGAACAAAAATAGCCATTACAGCCATCGCCGTATTTCTTTCCGCCGCAGCTGTCTGGGGGTTTCTTCAGACCGGCACGGCCGTTCAATCCGGTTCCCGGACCGCTTCACAGGCCAACACCGGGCAATCACCGGCACCCGGCGAGGTCACCATGCTGGATCTGGGCGCGGACCAGTGCCGGCCGTGCAAAATGATGGCCCCGATTCTGGAAGAGCTGGAAAAAGCCTATGAAGGGCGGGCGGAAATCATCTTTATTGACGTATGGAAAAACCGGGATCAGGCGGAAAAATACGGGATCCGGGCCATTCCCACCCAGATTTTTTTCAATGAAAAGGGCGAGGAAGTCCGGCGTCACACCGGGTTTATGGACAAAAAAACCATTGTCCGAAACCTGTCAGACCTGGGTGTCAAACCTCCGGAACAGTACCGGGACCTCTAGGCCGATTCAGGCAATGGAACCCCGGCACAAAATGACTTTCGCAATCCGGCAAAGCATCGGAATCATTGCGATTGCATGCATCCTGGCCGCCGGCGCAAATCTTTTGCGCCAGGAAAGCCTTCCGTTTGCGGGCAACTGGTCAGCGGATTCCCGTCTTTCAGATGCTTCGGGCCAAAGCATGGTGAGCACCCTTGCCGAAGCCAGCCGGATGTATACAAAAGGCACGGCCGTATTCGTGGATGCACGGCCGGAGAATCAGTACGCTCAGGGCCACATCAAGGACGCTGTAAGCCTTCCCTGGCAGCAGGTTCACGAGCGGTTTACGGAAACCGTCGACCGGCTGGAGGCGGCCGAAACCCTTATTTGCTACTGCGACGGGGAAAACTGCGAACTGAGCCACGATCTGGCGCTATTTCTGGCGGACATGGGCTTTGAAGACACACGGGTGCTGGTAAACGGCTGGACTGTTTGGAAGGAGGCCGGATTGCCCACGCAGAGCAGGAATGGGAACAATGAATAAGCTGGATTTTCAAAAAATTGAAAAAACCGGGTTTGTTTTTGCAAGGATATTGATGGGTGCGGTGTTTTTGTATGCCAGTTATGACAAGATCCTCAATCCGCAGGCATTTGCCGAAGCCGTGTACAATTACCAGATTCTGCCCGATTTCGCGGTCAACGCCGTGGCCCTGGCCCTGCCTTGGATTGAACTGGCGGCCGGGCTGTGTCTGATCATCGGGATATGGCTGCCCGGGGCCGCACTCATATGCGCCCTGCTCATGGGTGTTTTTACAGCCGCCCTGGTATTTAACCAGATACGGGGATTAGACGTTCACTGCGGCTGTTTTACCACGCAGGCCGCGCACGGACCGGCCGGCATGTGGACCGTGATCCGGGATCTCTGCTTTCTGGCCCTGTCCGTATACCTGCTGGTACGCATCGTGTTTGTCCCCCATCGCAAAACAGCTGGCGCCCCGGGCTTGTGAGTTCAGGCGGCGGGAGGTTTTCCAAAACAAAAAATGCCGGGGATGCAGACAAACGTTGAACACCAGGGCTTCAAAAAATCAAAAATCATTTCACGATATGATCCGCCAGGTCATCGAAGCCTGCGCGGATTGTGACACATGCCGCTTTCTGATGGACGACTCCTGCCTGTTTTTCCCTGAGCTCTACCGGCTTTTTGACCAGGAAAAGCAAAGCGGGCAGGCCCTCACTGACAACCAACTCCAAAGACTGACCGACATGTGCACCGTTTGCGGGCTTTGCCCGTGTCCGGATATCCGGGCCGATATCATGGAGGCAAAAGCCGCCCGGGTGCGGGAAAACGGCATGCCCCTTGGGGTGCGTCTGCTGGCTGACGCAGAAAACACCGGCAAATATGCAGGTTGTCTCCCCGGGTTGGCAAATACACTGCTTGCCATCACACCGGCTGCAAGCGCCGCCAAACGACTTGCCGGGATTGCCCAGGCGCGCAAATTGCCGGGGATCCCAAATAGAAACTTTTTTGTCCTGGCCCGGCGAAAGGGTCTGACCCGCATGCCGGCACAAAGTCCGAAAGCGGCTTATTTTGCCGGATGTACGGCCGGATACCTGTTTCCCGTGGTAGGGCTGGCAGCCGTGGATGTGCTGGAACAAAACGGCATCCAGGTATATGTACCGCCCCAGCAATGCTGCGGCATGCCGACATTGGCCGAAGGCGCCCAACGCCTGACCCGAATGCGTGTGCGCAAAAACATCAAAACCCTTCTGGATGCGGCTGCTTCAGGCTGCGACCTGGTGTGCTCATGTCCCACGTGCGGTTTTTTCATGAAAATCCTGCTCAAAGAAGGGGCCTTTTATTCCGGGGCCTACCAGGAAACAGCAGGGGCCGGTGCCCATGAAATCCGGATCCCGGATGAAAAAACAGGCGGCGGAAAACACACATCCGTTCAAAAATCCATGTATGGCAAGATATTAAAAGACAATCCCTGTTTTTCCGGCATTGATCCCATGGCCCGCATTGATCTTTCCCAAAGACTTGTTGACCTCGGAGGATATCTTTGGAATTTGCACCAGCAGGATCGCCTGAACACAGACCTGGGGCATGTCACGGACCGCATGGTCTATTTTGCCCCTTGTCATCAGCGGGAACAAAACATCGGCAGTCCCTATCAAAACCTGCTTGCCCTGATCCCGGGCATTGATCTGGAGCGTGTGGGCGGTGCCATGGACTGCTGCGGCATGGGCGGGAGCCTGGGATTCAAGAAAAGTTTCCATGCCGATTCCCTCCGGCTGGGACAGCAACTTGCAGACAAAATCAGGGGCGCCTCCCCAAAGGCCGTTGTCACGGAATGCCTGAGCTGCCGGCTCCAGTTCCGCCACCTGATGCCGGAACTTTCTGTGTTTCACCCCCTTGAAATATTGCAGCGGGCCTATGAAAAAAACAATGTCAGGCATGAGGGCTGTTTTGTCACAGCCCGTCTTAAATCATAAGGAGGCAAAAAATGACGGAAACCTGTTGTGAAAAATCCGGCAACACAACCATGCTGCTGCCCTGCTCAGGCGGCTCCAACGTGGGCCAGCTGGCCAACCGGGCCGCAGTGGAACTGACCATGGCGGGCTTTGGCAAAATCTTCTGCCTGGCCGGCATCGGAGGACGGTTGTCCGGATTTGTCCAGTCCGCCAAAGACGCCGAATCCGTGATCGTCATAGACGGCTGTGAGACCGGCTGCGGCAAAGCCGTACTGCAGGGCGCGGGCATCACCCTGCCCCGCCACAAACACATCGTGATAACAGAATATTCCAATTTAACGATATAAAACCGGGTGCAACTGAAGGATCATACAAGGAGAAACACAATGAATATCAAGGAACGCTATAAACTCCTGCTGCTCGTGGTCTTTTTTCTGGTGGCCTATTACGTGCCCTGGAGCCACGAAATCATCCGGCAGGCCGGCCTGGAAGCCTTCATGATGCTTCAGGAATACGCCCGGGAGCACGTGCTTACCTGCCTGATTCCGGCTTTCTTCATTGCCGGGGCCATTGCCGTGTTCGTGTCCCAGGCTTCGGTGCTCAAGTATTTCGGGGCCCAGGCCAACAAGCTGCTGTCCTATTCCGTGGCATCGGTATCAGGCACCATTCTGGCCGTGTGCTCCTGCACGGTGCTGCCGCTTTTTGCCGGCATCTATTCCCGGGGCGCGGGCATCGGCCCTGCCACAGCGTTTTTGTATTCCGGCCCGGCCATCAACGTGCTGGCAATTGTATTCACCGCCCGGGTCCTGGGCTGGCAGCTGGGCCTGGCAAGGGCCATCGGTGCCATATTTTTTGCCGTCATTATAGGGCTTTCCATGCATTTTATCTTCCGTAAAGAAGATGAGCAGAGAGCAGCCGGCGCCATGCACCTGCCCGAAGAAGAAGACACGGGCCGCTCCCTTGTCCAGGAATCATTTTTCATGCTGGTGCTCATCCTGATCCTGATATTTGCAGCTTTTGCCAGGCCCTCGGCGGATGCGGCCATGGTCTGGCAAACCATTTTCAATCTGAAATGGAGTATTACCGGCATTCTGCTGGTCCTCCTCGGCTTTATCCTCTATTCCTGGTTCAAACGCGAGGAACTTTCCCAGTGGGTGGACTCCACCTGGGGATTTATGAAGCAGATTTTCCCCCTGCTTTTTGCCGGCGTCATTTTTGCCGGATTTTTCCTGGGACGTCCGGGTGAAACCGCTTTGATCCCGGAGCGATACATTGCTGACCTGGTGGGCGGCAATTCCCTTCAGGCCAACGTGATTGCAGCCCTTGCATCCGCTTTGATGTATTTTGCCACCCTCACCGAAGTGCCGATACTTCAGGGGCTTCTGGGCTCTGGCATGGGCCAGGGACCCGCACTGACCATGCTTCTGGCCGGACCTGCGCTTTCCCTGCCAAACCTGATCGTCATCGGAAGCGTCATGGGCTGGAAAAAGACCGGCACGTTTGCGGGCATCATCGTGGTGCTCTCCACCATCGTGGGCATAGCGTACGGGGCCATTGTTGCCTAAAGGAAAAACATTGACCCAAACCGGGCATTTCAAATTTTTAAAGCTAAAATTGATAAGCCTGTAAAAAGTCTTTTTTACAGGCAGTGTTAAGTTTTAAGTGATTAAGTGTTAAGTAAAATCAAAAAGTTATTTTTTTTATTGGTTGGCGGTTATACCAGTTTTAGGACTTTTTACGACTGCATCAAAATTGATGGTACCGTAAAAAGTCTGATTTCAGATGGCGCCGTAAAAAGTTCAAGATCAAGGCTTTCGCAATTTCGAAGAATGCAGAGTACTTAGCCGTACGTGAAATCCTGAGAAATTGCGCGTAACACAGATATTGGACTTTTAACGGCGTCATCAAAATTGATTTAATTCCTTTAAAATAATATAGAAATAAAAATTTTAAAAATTTGAAACACTCAGTTTGGGATTAGCAAAGGAGTAAAAAATTGAGGCGTTTTTTCCGGATCGCCATTGCGGTGCTGGCCATCCTCTGCCTGCTCGGCGGCGGCATTTTTCTGCTCAAACAAAAGAAAAAAGAACTGAGCCAGACCCCGGCTTACGGGACCAGGGCCAGGCCGGTGACCGTGGCAAAGGCGGAAAAAGACGATCTGCGCCTGGAAAAACAGTATCTGGCAGTGGTAGAGCCGGTCCGGCAGGCAGATGTATCGTCCCGGGTAACCGCTGTTGTGGAAAGCATCCGGGTGGATGAAGGCCAAAGGGTAAAAACCGGAGACGTACTGGCAGAACTCGATGCCAGGGAAGTTGAATATACAATTGAGGCAGCATCATCCCGTATTGAACAGGCCCGGGCCGAACTTGCCGGCAACCGGGCCACGGTCCGGGCCCTGGAAAAATCCCACAAATATTGGCAGGCCGAAAAAAAACGGGCGCTTGCCCTGACCGAAAAAAACGCCATTTCCGATTCCGATGCCGAACAGACAGCAGAAAGGGCCGCAGATATCCGGGGAAAACTGACTGCAGCCCGTGAACAATCCCGGGCCATTGAAAAGCAGATCCAGGCCCTGGAAAAACAGAAGGCCGAGCTCGCCGCCCGGCGCAGCTATTATACCCTGACCAGCCCTTTTGACGGCGTTGTCACCCGCCGCCTGGCAGATCCCGGTGATATGGCCGCACCATCGAAAAACCTTTTCACTGTCCAGGACCGCTCCGGAGTCAAACTCGCCTTTGACGTGCCGCAGAAAGACCTGCCCGAAGTACACCAGGGGCTGCCGGCCGCTTTTAAGATAAACGGCGGCACTCAAAAAGCCGAGATTGGACTTATGGAGCCGGCCATGGACAAGGCGAAAATGATGCGGGCCGAAATCTGGCTGGACCGCGCAGCCGCAGCCGGTCTTGTCCCGGGGGCTTATCTGCCGGTCACCATAAGCGTTGCCCAACTCGAAGATGTAATCCTGCTTCCGGCATCCGCCCTGATCGAAGGCCCCCGGGGCAGGACCCATGTATTTACGGTGAAAGACAAAACCCTTTCAGCAACGCCGGTCCAACTTTTGGGACGCGCCGCGGACCGGGCGGCGATCCGGGGAATTGATGCAGATACACAGGTGGTCAAAAACACCTACCTGGGCTGGGCCACACTTTCTTCCGGACAGAAAGTTGAGGTTGTAGAATGAATCCCGCCCGGACGGCACTCAGCCACCCCTATGCAGTGGCCGCAGCGGTCCTGCTGGTGGCGGCCATGGGGATTATCGGCTTTCTGCGCACGCCTTCTGAACTTTTCCCGGACACCTTTCCGCCCCAGGTGGTGGTGGTCACGGTACAGCCAGGGGCCTCAGCCGACGATGTCAGCGACAAGATCACGGAAATCATTGAAAAGGAGATCAACACCGTAAGCGGGCTGGAGAGTATCCGCAGCACCAGCCGCGACCAGGTCTCCTCTGTAATGGCTGAATTTTCCTACTCCAAAGACCCGGGCCAGGCCATTTTGGACGTGCAGAACGCCATGGCCCGCATCCGGGCGGATCTGCCGGCAAACGCGCAGGAGCCCAAACTCTATCGCCTAAGCGATGCCACGGCACGGCCGCTGCTCACCCTGGCCCTGCGGCCGAAAGATGACAGCCGGCGCGATCTTTCCGAAATCCGGCTGCTGGCGGAAAACCAGATTCAGAACAGGCTTCTTGCCATAGGGGGCGTGGCTGACGTGGACGTGTTCGGCGGCCACCGGCCCGAGATCCGGGTGCACGTGGACCGCGACAGACTCGCGGCCAATAATGTCTTAATCGGCGAGGTCATGGCGGCTTTGGCCGAACAGAACATTTCAGCGCCGGCAGGCAATATTTATGCGGGGGACAGCGAATACCTGGTGCGCATCGCTGGAGAATTCAAGGATTTAAACGAAATCCGGCAGCTGCCGATCCGCCGCCCCGGCGCCGGCCTGCTGCGCATCTCTGATGTGGCCGAAGTGGAACTCACCGAACAGGAGCCGCGCTCCGCCTATCACGGAAACGGCAAGCCGGCCATCGCCCTGGGCATCATCAAGCCCGAGGGCGGCAAAACCGTAGCCGCCATTGAGCGGGTCAAGTCGTTTCTGCCAAAACTTGCCGCCCTTTACCCGGATATTGCTTTTGAAATCACCCAGGACCAGCAGCCGTTAATCGACATCAACATGCGCGGCATGGTGCTGTCGATCATCCAGGCCATGATCTTTACCGTGGCGGTGATCTTTTTATTTCTGGCAGAGGCGCGGGCCGCCCTGGTGGCCGGCATCAGCATTCCCTTGTCTTTTTTGTTCACATTGGCCGTGCTCTGGTTTACGCCGTATACCTTAAACATGGTCACCCTTTCGGGCCTGATCGTGGCCACCGGTATGGTGGTGGACGCATCTGTGGTGGCCCTGGAAAACATCTACCGCCATTTTCAAGCCGAATCACACCCGGATGCCGAAACCGCGGCCGAGACCGGCGCCCGGGAAATCTCGCTTGCCATCACCGCCGGAATGCTGACCACCGTGGCGGTCCTGGTACCCATCATCTTTATCGGCGGCTATCCCCAGCGGACCATCGGCCGGCTGAGCCTGACCATCTCCGTGACCATGGTGGCCTCGCTGGTCATCGCCCTGACCCTGGTGCCGCTATTGGCCTCGAAGGTATTGGGCCGGAAACCGGGAAAAAAGAATATCGCCGAACGCCTTGCTTCCCGGGTGGATGTGGGCGTCGGCTTTGTCCGGCGCTTTTATGTATTTATTTTAAAACGCGCCCTGCGCTGGCAGTCGCTCACCCTGATCCTGGCCGCCGCCTTTTTTGTGGTCACGGTCAAAACCATCCCGCCGGTTATCGGCGGCGATCTCATGCCGCCCATGGATACGGGCATTGCCATTGTTGAATTCGACCTGCCGGCCACAGACGGCATCGGGCAAATGGAAAAAAGCCTGAACCGGGTGGAGGAGATCATCTATGCCCAGCCCGGTATTGAAACTGTCTCTTCGGTGATCGGATCGGAGCCCGGGGCCATATCATTTGGCACCGGCGGGGCCACCGCCCAGTCCGCCGCCATTACCGTGCACCTGGTGGACCGGACCCAACGGAAAAAATCCATCTGGGAGATCGAGGAAATCTGGCGGGAAAAGCTGCGCCAGGTGCGGGGGATTAAAAACTTCCGGGTCAGCGAGTACGGGGCCACGCCCATGGCCAGCACCAAGGCGCCCCTGGATATCATTATCAGCGGACCGGATCCAAAGATCCTCTCCCGGCTGGCCGACGAAACCATGGAGCGGCTGCAGGGCGTGCGCGGGCTGACAGATGTACGCAGAAGCTGGCATTTTGATCAGAAGCAGGTGGACGTGACCGTGAATCCGGCCCTGGCCCGCATGTACGGCACCTCCCCGGAAGAAGTCTCCCGGCAGGTCAGTGCTGCGGTGCAGGGCGTTCCGGTTTCCTCCATGCGTCTTGAAGATTTTCTCGATATTCCCATCCGGGTGCAGTACGGCCGGTCTGATCGCAATAGCCTGTCGGCCCTGGAACATGCTTACGTGGGGTCGGATTTCGGCCCCATACCGCTGCGGGCCGTGGCAGAAGCAAAAACGCATACACAGCGCCCTTTTATCACCCGGGAGGATCTGGAAGCCACCATTGATGTGACCGGTGTCAACCATGACATGACCATCGCCCAGGTCACGGCAATGGCCAAAAATGCGGTTTCAGGCATAGATCCCCCGGGCGGCTACAACATCGCATTTGCCGGCACCGCATCGGATATGAAAAGCACCCAAAAACAGCTCCGCAAGGCCCTGATCATCGGCATTGTCCTGCTCTACCTGCTACTTTTGGCCATGTTTCAATCATTTGCCCACCCACTGACCATCATGGCGGCCATTCCCCTGGCCGTGGCCGGCTCCATGTGGGGGCTTCTCTTGTTTGACAAACCCATGTGCATGCCCGGCACCATGGGCATGATCTTTCTGGCCGGCATTATCATCAACAACAGCGTGCTGCTCCTGGACTTTATCATCCAGGCCAGAAAACAGGGTTCAAAGAAAGACGACGCCATTGTCCGTGCAGTGGAGCTGCGCATCCGGCCCATCCTGATGACCACGTTTTCAACGATCATCGGGCTTTCGCCCCTGATTTTCGAAACCGCCGTGGGCCTGGAGCGCCTGAGCCCGCTGGGGATTGTGGCCGGAAGCGGCCTTCTGGCGGGCACGTTTCTGACCATGATCGTGGTGCCGGTGGTCTACTCAGGCATGGACAGCCTGGGCGAAAAAACCCGGCAACCGGGGCGTTGGCATAGAGAAGCACAAACGGTAACCGAACATCAATGATTGATGGCACCGTAAAAAGTGTGATTTCAGATGGCGCCGTAAAAAGTTCAAGATCAAGGCTTGCGCAATTTCGAAGAATGCAGCGTACTTATCCGTACGTGAAATTCTGAGAAGTTGCGCGTAACGCAGATATTGGACTTTTTACGGCGCCATCAATGATTATACTGCCAATAAAGGAGATACAGACCAATGGTTGAAAAACAGGACAAGGTTATGGGGCTCTGGGAAAAGTACCTCACCCTGTGGGTGGCCCTTTGCATGGCCGCCGGCATCAGCATCGGCTACATCTTTCCCGGCATGGCCGATTTTATTGACTCGCTTTCCATCCAGCAGGTCAATATGCCCATCGGAATCCTTCTGTTTTTGATGATCTATCCCATCATGATCCAGATTGATTTCAAGCAGGTGAAAGAGGCGGCAAAAGCGCCGAAACCCGTATTGACCACACTGATCGTCAACTGGGGCATCAAGCCCTTTACCATGACATTTTTCGCATGGTTGTTTATGACGCAGATATGGGCGCCTTTCATAACTCCGGAAATGGCCGATGAATACACGGCCGGCATGATCCTGCTGGGCATTGCGCCCTGCACCGCAATGGTGTTTGTCTGGAGCTATCTTTCCGGCGGCAACATGGGCCACACCCTGGTCATGGTGGCCATCAATTCACTGACAATGCTTGTTTTGTATGCGCCGCTGGGCAACCTGCTTCTGGGTGTGGCCATGCCGATCCCCCTGGTGACCCTTGCCCTGACCGTGGGTGTGTATGTGGGCGTACCGCTTGTGGCCGGCTATTTTACAAGAAAAATCCTGATCCGGCGAAAGGGGATGGACTGGTTTGAGACGGTATACATCAAAAGCTGGGGCAGCGTTTCCCAGATCGCCCTGCTGGTGACCCTGGTGGCCCTGTTTATGCTCCAGGGAGAGGTGATCATCGGCCAGCCCCTGGTTATCGTGATGATTGCCATTCCACTGATCATCCAGACTTTTTTCATATTCGGGATCACTTATTTGGCCTGCAAGCCCCTGGGCATTGTATACGAGGATGCTGCACCCACTTCCCAAATCGGGGCCTCCAACCACTTTGAGGTGGCCATTGCCGTTGCCCTTACCCTGTACGGAACCGGGTCAGGGGCTGCGCTGGCAACGGTTGTGGGCGTTTTGATTGAAGTGCCCATCATGCTGGCGCTGGTGCGCTTCTGCATCCACACCCGGGAGTGGTTCCCCCGAAATCCGGCAAAAGCGCCGGTGATGTGACTGCTGTGGCCGATGGGGTTCGGCAGGCCATGGGGGCGATCCTGCCGGATCCGGAAAACATTTCAACAGCCAACCAAGGGATCGACAGCATGAAACCACTGGAAGCAGACAGCCACTGGGATCTGATCGTCATTGGCGGCGGGGTCACCGGCGCCGGCATCTTCAGCGAAGCCGTCCGCATGGGCCTCAGGGTGCTGCTGGTGGAAAAACACGACTTTGCCTGGGGAACCTCCAGCCGGTCGTCCAAGATGGTCCACGGCGGCCTGCGCTATCTCAAAGAAGGCAAACCCCTGCTGACCCGCGCCTCGGTCAAAGAACGGCAGCGGCTGCTGGCCGAAGCCCCGGGTCTGGTCGATCCCCTGGGATTTCTCCTGCCGGTGTTCACCGACTTCGGCCCCTCAAAAAGGGTAATGGGCCTGGGCCTGGCTCTATACAGCCTGATGGCCCTGGAAAAACAGCACCGGGCCTATGACGCAGCCGGGATCAGCACCCGCATTCCCGGTCTTCGCCAGAAAAATCTCAGCGGCGGGTTTTATTTCAAAGACGCCCAGGTCGATGATGCCCGCCTGGTGCTGCGGCTGATCAACGAAGCCGTGGCCGCAGGAGGCACGGCCAAAAACTACACCGCGGCCCAAGAAATCATCCGGGATCAGCAGGGCCGGGTTGCGGCCGTGGCCATTCGGGAGCTGGAAACCGGCCAAAGCGCCGAACTGCGCACCAATGCCGTCATCAACGCCACAGGCGCCTGGGCCGAAACCCTGCACCCTTCCCCCCGGCATGGACTGCACCTGCGGCCCCTGCGCGGCAGTCATCTGATTTTTCCCCGCACGGCCTTTCCCGCAGACCATGTGGTCAGCTTTATGCATCCGGCGGACAAGCGGCCGGTCTTCATGTTTCCATGGGAGGAAGTGGCCATCCTCGGCACCACGGACGTGGATCATGCCGGCGATCTGGATATTGATCCGGCCATCACCCCTGCCGAAGCGGATTACCTCATCGAAGGCATAAATTTTATCATGCCGGAACGGCCCTTTTCCAAATCTGACGCTTTTGCTTCCATTGCCGGGGTGCGGCCGGTGCTCAGCCGCGGCAAAGCCGATCCTTCCCATGAATCCCGGGAGCACGTGGTCTGGGAAAACCAGGGGCTGGTCACTGTTACCGGGGGCAAGCTCACCACATTTCGTCTGCTGGCCAGGGATGCCATAAAAGCGGCCGCGGACTATCTGCCCCACTGCGCCCTGCCCCCGGACCAGACACCGGTTTTTAACGCCCCGGCCGAAAACTCCGGACTGCCGGATTTGTCTTCCCCGGCCGCCCGGCAGCGGCTGTATGGCCGCTACGGCCGCCAGGCGGATATCATCCTTGATTTTTGCCGCAAACACACCCATGAATGCATTCCAAAAACCAATATTCTGTGGGCTGAAATCGCCTTTGCCGCAGCTCATGAGCAGGTGCACCACTTAACCGACCTGCTTCTGCGCCGGGTGCGGCTGGGACTGCTGGCCCCGGAAGGCGGCCGCCGACACCTGGATGCCATCGGCGATATCTGCCGGCCGGCTTTGGGCTGGGACAATGACCGCTGGGAAAAAGAGAAAACCGATTATCTGCAAAACTGGCGGCGATACTATGGACCGCCGGAAAAACAATCAATAAATCGGAAAAATTCGGTTTGCCGGTGTGGATATCCGGAATAAATGCCGCCATCATCATTGCAGGGAAAATTTTATCTGGAGAGATATTATGGGCAAAAGCAAACCATTTACACCAAACTGGATTGACACCCCGCCGCCAAGGGGCACATACCGGTCCATTTTCAAATGGGGCGCGCCGGATCAGACCAAGCACCCAGGCCCGGGCTTTTACCAGGCCGTCAAGGAAGCCCTGGAGCTGACCGACGCCGATTTTCAGCAACCTGCCCGAACCGGGCAAGAACCGGTACCGACAGACATTGCCCCGGGACTTCCCGGCGAGGACATAGCTGCCCTGGAGCAGATCGTTGGGACGGAAAACATCTCAACCAAAGCCTTTGACCGCCTGAAATACTCCTCTGGCAAGGCCATGGAGGATCTTCTCAAACTGCGGGAAGGCAGGCTCGAAAATCTGGCCGAGGTGGTGGTGCATCCCCGGGACAAAAAGGATGTGCAGGCCATCGTGGCCCTGTGCCACGAAAAAAAGATTCCCGTTTATATATACGCAGGCGGCAGCTCCGTGACCCTGGGGCTGGAATGCGTGCGCGGCGGCGTGTGCCTGGCCCTGGGAACCCACATGAACCGGGTGCTGGAGTTTAACGAAACCAACCAGACCATCACCGTGGAGCCGGGCCTGATGGGGCCGGATTATGAAGCCGCCTTAAACAACGCCCCGAAGCGCTTTGGCGCGGCCCATCGCTACACCGGCGGCCATTTTCCCCAGTCCTTTGAACACTCCTCTGTGGGCGGCTGGGTGGTCACCCTGGGCGCCGGGCAGGCATCTTCTTACTACGGCGACGCCTATGACCTGGTCATCAGCCAGGAGTACGTCACCCCGGCCGGGACCTTTTCCACCCGCCCCTTTCCCGCCACCGCCACCGGCCCCAAGGTCAACGATATCATGAAGGGCAGCGAAGGCTGCTTCGGTGTTCTGGTGGGGGTGACCATGAAAGTCTTTCGCCATTTTCCGCAAAACCGGCAACCCTTTGCCTACATGCTGCCGGACTGGGAAACAGCCGTGGCAGCGGTCCGTGAAATCTGCCAGGGGGAGTTTGGCATGCCCTCGATTCTGCGCATCTCAGACCCGGAAGAAACCCACATGGCCATGAAAATGTTCGGCCTTGCCGGATCACCCATAGACCGTCTGATGACCTTGCGCCGCCAGCGCCCTGGCCGGCGCTGCCTGCTCATCGGCCAGGCCGACGGCCAGCGGCATTTCGCAGCCCAGGTGAAAAAAAACATCAAAAAAATCTGCCGATCCCACGGCGGCCTGTACCTGACCGCCTATCCCATGAACAAGTGGATGCACGGCCGCTTCAGTGATCCCTACATGCGCGAGGACCTAAACGATTACGGTGTCATCATCGACACCCTGGAAACCTCGGTTACCTGGGACAAACTGCATCACCTCTACCGGGGCGTGCGCTCTTATATCAAGGATCATCCCCGGACCATCTGCATGACCCATGCCTCCCATTTTTATCCCCAGGGCACCAACCTCTACTTTATCTTTATTTGCCGGGCCATGGCCACGGAGAAGTTTTTGACCTTTCAGCGGGCAATCATCGACCGCATCGAGGAACACGGCGGGTCTCTGAGCCACCATCACGGAGTGGGAAAAATGATGGGTCCCTGGATGGAGCGCCACCTGGGCTCAGAGCAGATGGCTGTTTTGCGGGCCATCAAAAACCATTTTGACCCTCATCACATCATGAACCCGGGCGGCACCCTGGGATTGAATGGATAAAAAAAAGAGCTGTGGATTTGCTTTTCATGCCTCAAAATTTCTGACCCTTTACCGCAAAAGGAGCTGATAACGATATGTTCGACCAATTTCTGATCACCGTAAACCAGATGATGAGCGGCGGCCTGGCTGTTGCCGGAGTGGGGGCCTTTGCCTGGGGCATGATCAGCGTGCTGTTTTCTCCCTGTCACCTGGCCTCCATTCCCCTGATCGTGGCCTATGTGGGCGGCCAGCAGACGGCTGTGAACCCGAAACGGGCAGGATGGTATGCCGGGGCGTTTTCTTTGGGATTGTTTATCACCATTGCAGCAGTTGGTATTATCTGCGCCATGCTGGGACGCATGCTCGGCGATGTGGGAATATGGCTCCAGGTGGCCGTGGGTGCGGTTCTCATCTGGGTGGCCCTGGGCATGCTGGGGGTGCAGACATGCACCATGTCCGGCGGTCTGCTCTACCGGCTCAACCTCCGGGGCATCCACGGGGCCTTCGGCCTGGGCCTGGCCTACGGGATTTTGTCCGGATCATGCACGTTCGGCTTTATTGCCCCGATTTTGGCCATTGTCACTGTACAGCAGGAGATTTTTGCCGGATCCGTGATGATGCTGCTGTTTGCCCTGGGCCATTGCCTGCCCATTGTTTTTGCCGGAAGTTCGGCCGCTGCGGTGCGCAGGCTCACTGAAAGCGCCGCCTGGCAGGGAGCCGGAACATGGTTCCGCAAGGGCGCCGGCGTAGTCATCGGCCTGCTGGGCGTCTATTTTATGGCCGGCCCGTTTACCGGCGCCATATGACGGCAGCTGGCCCATGTGCAGAAAGTACCAAACAGCGGCCTGTTATGCATATGCCTTCATCCCTGCACGAAGGGCGCCTTCAATGGTGCCGTCAGCCAGTTCCGCCCCTGGAAAAAAGCTTTCCTCGGGGTCATAGTCTTCTGCGCTGTATTTGTATATAGCCAGCTCCCAGTCGGCCATATCCCCGGTATAGCCCAGCCGGAGAACCGGCCAGGGCCCCATGCCGTCATCGCGGTCCACATAGACATAGCCGCCGTCAAAACGCACATGATAGGTCTTGCCCGATTCTCCGATCTCTTCTCTGTTGAAAACGTCGACTGCGTCCTGCACATATTGCCGGACAAAAGCCGGTATCTCATTTTCCATGTATGATAAACCCCTTTTTTCATGCTTGCCCGGGTTTTTAAAAATCACAACAACCCCATACGCGAACAAAATCATAATCCTTTGAACCGGTTTTGTCCAAAAAATGGCCGCGGACCAGGCTTGACAAGCCGATAGCGCCCCTATAAGGTGGATGCGTTTTTTGCCAAAGCACCAATGATGGCGCTATCTGAAATCAGACTTCTAAGTAACTTCGTTCAAGGTTCAAAAACTAAAATCAAAGCTTTTAAGCATGCGGCAAAAAGTTATTTATAGTGTTCGGTCCCGGGCGGCGGCCCGGGGGGGGTTACTTCCAAGTAACATCAAAAAAGTTGCTGATCGTGCCTGGTTCTATAATTTTCGCATGATGCCGGCCCGGTGGCGGTTTGCTCCCTGCTGACCGCTTGCGCGCTCAATGCGACTCGCAAACCACCCCCGGGC
>NZ_JBSRLA010000071.1:0-15819 GCF_055149105.1 Desulfosalsimonas sp.
TAAGCACCTATATCATAAATGAAAAACTTTCGCAAGCCTGATTTTTAATTTTTCTTAATTATTTTAATGAGTTTTCTTTTATTGGACAGGCACTAAATAAGCCGGCGCATTACTTCAATTTGTCATGATGATGCACTGATGACGTTTTGCGCCATGCATTAAATCCGGGCTTGTGAATGTATGGCCGGCTTAAATTGGGACCTGAACAGAGCATTTCAGCATCCGGGGATTTTGCGTTGGCCCTTTATATCAAGGCCCCGCCGTCGGCGATAATGGTTTGGCCGGTCACATAGCTTGATGCCCCGGATGCCAGAAAAATCATGACATTTGCGATTTCATCCGGCTCGCCGATTCTTTTAAGGGGGATGCTTTCGGATAAGGATGCCTTGACCTGCCTTGCCTCATCCTCGCTTTTGTCATGCCAGATGGCATTGAGCAGGCGGGTTTCCACCGCACCGGGAGCAACGGCATTGACCCGGATATTAAAGTCCGCCCACTCCTTGGCCAGCGCCTTTGTGGCCATAACCAGGGCGGCTTTGCTGATGGCATAGGTGCAGGTGGGAACCGCAGGGCTGAAACCGTTGATCGAGGAGACGTTTATAATCGTCCCCCCGCCCTTTTCCTTCATAATCCCGGCCACTGCCTGGCTCAGAAAAAAAGCACCCTTGAGATTGATATTCATCAGCGCATCCCAGGCCTTTTCCTCCACGTCAATGGCCATGGCGGCAATGCTGGTTCCGGCATTGTTGACCAGGATGTCGATTCGGCCGAACTCCGCCACAACTTTTTCAACCAGGTCCCGGATCTGATCCATCCGCCCCACATGCGCGGCCACGGCCAAAGATCGCCGGCCATGTTTTTCCACCTCTGCAGCCACCTCTTCCAGATCCGATATTTTCCGGCTGGTCACGATTACGTCTGCACCGGCTTTGGCGAAAGCAACGGCTGTTGCCCTGCCGATTCCGCGGCTGCCGCCGGTAATTAATGCCACCTTTCCATCCAGAGAAAATGCGGACTGCTCCATTGGCAAATTCCTTTCCTTTTATTTTTCCTACTGTTTTCGAAGGTTCAGATTATATGCAACCCCCTGCCCGTCTAAAATCCGGATTCCGTATTCACCGGGATTTGGACACGGTACCGGTATTCAATTTTTTTGTACAGCAAAAATGGGGATGAAAAACCAATGGCAGGCCCTTTCGGGCTGTTTGTAAAATTTCTCTTGTCTCAAACGGATTATGGGATTATGCTCATAATAAACAATCTTATTTCCAAAGGAGATACAGCCATGAAAATCGCAGTCAGTTCCAAAGGACAATCCCTGAAAGACGGGATGGATCCCAGTTTTGGCCGATGCGCGGGCTTTGTTGTATTTGACACAGACACACAAAACACGTCATTTCTGGACAATTCCCGGCAGCAGAACCTGGCCCAGGGCGCGGGCATTCAAACCGCTCAAATGGTGAGCAATGCCGGTGTGGATGTGCTCATTTCCGGAAAAATCGGTCCCAAGGCCATGGAGGCCCTGAGCCAGAGCCGAATGCAGATTTTCAGCAGCTCGGCAGCCACGGTCCATGAGGCCATTGATGCCTGGCAGCGCAATGCGCTTTCTCCCGTATCCACGGCAACCGGCCGGCCCGGCGGCGGCCAGGGCATGGGTGGCGGCGGCAAAGGCAAGGGCCCGGGCCAGGGCGGCCGGGGAAAAGGCAGCGGCAAGGGCGGAATGGGGTAAACATAATCAATCCGAGCCTTGCCGGATGCTTCAAAATAATGGTATGCACCCGGGGTATGTTCAACGTCATACCCCGGGTGGCTTTTTATGGGCCGGCACTATCTTTGACGGTATTTACAAAACGATTCACCCAAAACTGCCTTGACTTTGGGACAGCCATAAGCAACAAATATGCAGGGTTTCTTTTGAATCATCAGTAAAAAAGGAGAAAAGCATATGTCGGAAAGTCAGGTGGCGCTCAACAAGAACCGCGCAAAAAACCTCGGCCGGTTTGCTGAAGTCATGCCGGAGACTGCAAAACAGATCAAGGCCCAGATGGACGAGGCCTACAAGGACGGGGCCATTGACACCAAAACCAAGCGGCTCATGGCCATGGCCGTGGCCCTCGGCGCCGGGTGCAGAAACTGCGTTCTGGGCCAGGCCATGGGCGCCCTGGATAAAGGGGCAACCAAGGAAGAAATGCTGGAGACTCTGGCGGTGGTCACCAGCATGAGAGGCACCACCGGGGTGGCCGAATCCCTGCGGGTTATCCAGTTGCTCGACGAACTCGAAATGCTGTAAACAAGCCGCATGGGGGCAAAACTTCAAAACAGCGGGAAACGAAAAACAACCATGGAAATCGCAGAAATCCCGGTGGCGGTTTTCCGCAAAAACGTCAAAAACGTCAATATCCGGGTCTATCCCCCGGACGGCAAAGTGCGGGTTTCGGCTCCGCTGCAGATGGCCGACCATGCCGTGCGCGCAGCCATTGCCGCCCGGCTGCCCTGGATCCGGGAGAAACAGCAGAATTTTGCCAAACAGGAGCAAGCGCCTGTCCCGGAAGCGGTCACCGGGGAAATTCATTATTTCCAGGGGCGGGCCCTGCACCTCAAGCTGGTTGAACGGCACGGCCGCAGCCGGGCGTTTCTGGCTGATGCGGCCACACTGGAACTCCAGGTGCCGCCGCAAACCCACGCGGCCGGCCGGCTGCGGATTCTGGAAAACTGGTATCGCAAACAGCTGCGCCAACAGATCCCGGATCTTGTGCAAAAATGGGAGCCCATTATTGGTGTCCGGGTGGCCGAAGCCCGGATCCGGCGCATGAAAACCCGCTGGGGAAGCTGCAATATCGAAAAAAAGAGCATCTGGCTCAACCTGGAACTGATCAAAAAACCGGCATCCTGCCTGGAATATGTAGTGGTCCACGAAATGACGCACTTGCTGGAACAAAACCATACAAAACGGTTCTACGCCCTGATGGATCGGTTTCTGCCGGATTGGCGGCCGAGTCGCGATGAACTGGACCAATGGCCCATGGCCCGGACGGGGCAAAGGGATTGAACCTGGCGGAAGGCCATATCACCGCGTATTTTCCATGTCCCGGATTTTTTCCTTCTGATCCCGGGCCCGCCTTTGCCAGGCCGGATCGTCTCTGAGATACAAAATGGCCATCTTGTTGAACCGGGCGGCCCGGTTCAGGTCCTTTTTCCCCAGCCAGGCCCGGGCAAGAAAGAAATACGCCCGGCCGTCGCCGGGATGGATGCCCACGGCCCGTTCAAGAACGCGAATGGCCCTGTCATATTTCTTTTTTTGAATCAGTTCTTGTCCCCGGCGGGTCAGGTCCTGGGATGCCGCCATGCGGTAATCTTTACCCTCCCCCGAATCATCGGGCTTATCCTCGATTTCGGGAGCAGGCGCATCAATGGTTTCGTCAACAGGTGTTTCAGGAGCCGGGCTGCGGGTTTGCCCCGGTCTGTCAGGCCCCGGCTGGAGCCCGGCACAGGCGGATAACATCATCATCCCGGCCATAAGCAGGATACAGACGGCGGGCCGGGCCAGCAGAGACTTATCGGAAAATATTTGAGAAACCATCTAAAGTCCTTTTCAGTACATTGTCGGGTTTGTGAATCTGACATGGTTTTTCCGGCTGGTTGGTCTCCAGGAAATATTCCTCATATTTTTCCGGGCATTGCATGGATTCTGCCAGCTGCCCGGTTTGCCGGCACACTTTCTTTTTTACCACACCCGGCGGCCTGGCAAAGGGCTTGCCGGAAACATAGCCGGGCATGGCTTTGACCAGGTCTGCAAAAATGGGCAGTGCGGCCCCTGAGCCCGTTGTCATCACCGGATCCCCGTTGTCAAAGCCCACCCATACCAATGCCAGAAAATCCGGCGTGTAACCGATAAACCAGGCATCCCGGTAGCCGTTGGTGGTCCCGGTTTTGCCGGCCAGGGGAAAATCCACTCCCATTTTTCCAAGGGCGCTTGCGGTGCCGCCCTTGACAACGGACTGAAGCATGGAAGTCACGAGAAAGGCTTTGGCCGGTGACATTACGGCATTGATGTCCATGTGCCGCTGAACCAGGATATTGTCCGCTTCATCGGCCACATCCCGGACCGAAAGGGCAAAGGGCTGGACTCCGTCTGCGGCAAACGCGCAATAGGCCCTTGCCAGCTCCAGGGGAGTGACCTCAAAGGACCCCAGGGCAATGGACGGATAAGGCTGCATCCGTCCCGAAAAGTCAAATTTTTCCGCCTGCGCCACCACCTTTTCCGGCCCGCCCCGAACCACCATGTCCACGGCCGCCCGGTTGCATGAGTGTTTGATCATGTCGCGCACAGAAATCCGTTTTCCCGGAATATCACCGAAATTCTCCGGGGTCCACGGCTTGCCGTCAACCATGTAAGTGGTTCTTTCATTGGACAGCAGATCCGACGGCTTAAACCGGTCAAGCAGGGCGGAGACGGCAATGGGCTTAAAACAGCTTCCGGGCTGCCGACGTGCCCGGGTGACCCGGTTGAACTGGGTTTCGGCATAATTGCGCCCCCCGGCCATGGCCAGGATGTTGCCGGTCCTGGGCTGAATCACCACCACGGCACCCTGGAGCTTTTTTTCAGGGGCCTGTCGCACAAGGGCGGGAATGGATTTTTCCAGCCGGGCCAAACCCTTTTCAAGGGCTTTTTCAGCCGCCGCCTGAACCCCGGTGTCCAGGGTGGTGTAGATGGAAAAGCCCATGCTGGAAAGGATGTCTTTGGTGTAGAGTTCATTTAGCTGCCGGGACACATAATCCAGAAAATACGGGGCCTGACGACTGTACTTCTCAAACCCGGCGGTGCTGATAGGTGCGTCCAGAGCTTTTTCCAGCTGCGCCTCGGTGATAAACCCCAGATCGTGCATGGCCTCAAGCACCTGGTTCCGCCGGTTTTTGCATTCATCAAGATGGGTGTAGGGGGAAAGAAGATTGGGGCTTTTGATAATTCCGGCAATCAAAGCGGATTCGGCCAGGGTGAGGTTTTCCACTTTTTTGCCGAAATAAAAATAAGCCGCCTCTCCCACGCCGTTAATCGAGGCCGATCCTTTCTGGCCCAGATAAATCTCGTTTAAATAGATTTCAAGGATTTCGTCCTTGTTGTAGTTGGCCTCAATGGCCAGGGTGATAAAAAGTTCATGAAACTTGCGCCGAAACGTTCGCTCGTGGGTGAGAAAATAATTCTTGGCCAGCTGCTGGGTCAGGGTGGATCCGCCCTGGCGTATGGAGAAATGACGAATATTGGTATACATGGCCCGGAGGATGCTCACCGGGTCAATGCCGAAATGCGTGTAAAACCGGTTGTCTTCAGCCGCCACAACCGCGTCTGCAAGATGGCCGGGAATATTGTCAATGGATACCACCCGCCGCAGTTCCCGCTCTTTTCCGAAAAATTCCATCAGGACTTCCGGGCCCAGTTCCACCAGCGGCAGGTTTTTGTTCGTGTCGGCGCGGCGGATTTGACGAATCCGGCCCTGCTTGATTTCAAGGACAGCAGAAAAACCCCGGCGATTTTTCTCCGGCATCTGCAGATCCTGGAAATAAATTTCCAGGCCGGAGCCGGTGAACCGGTACTCACCCTTTTTTTTCAGGCTTTCAGCTTTTTCCTGATATCCGAGTTTCCGCAATTTTTTCTCAAGCGCAGCAGTATCCACCTGCATGCCCGGAAAAAGCATTGTGGTGTCGGAATAAATGGTTGAAGGAATGGCCCATCTCCGCCCGGAGAATCTTTCTTCAATCTGCCCGGACAGGTACCAGCAATAGCCAAGGGAGAACATCAGAATCAGGATCATCAACAGGCCGAAGCCCAAAAACAATTTTTTTAACATTGAAGCCATTGCAATATAGGGTGAAATCGTTTTTTTCCGCCGGATTATTTACGAAAATCCGGAAAAAGGAAAGTAAAAATTTGAAAACGCGTCGCACAGAGATAAATATAGTAGGAAACATGGAGACAACAAGCAAGCCCCGATCAATAGCAATAAATAAAGAGCGGGAATAAAGTTGGATCCAATTGATATGTATGATAAAAAGGGCGAGATTTGCGTTAACCCCAAAAGCAAGCAGGAGAGCCGGCCCATGGAAATCAAAAACATCGACGTAAAAACCATTCTCTACACTACTGATCTGTCAGATACCGCCCTGCATGCCTTTTCCTATGCAGCCAGTCTTGCAACCGTATATAATGCAAGGCTGATCATCCTTCACGTAATCGAGGATTATCCGGCCATCGAGCCTTCGCTCAAAAACCTGCTGCGGCAGGACCAGTGGAAGGACATCAAGGAAAAGTATATCCGGGACACCCGGGAGACACTCAGCGGCAAAAGCCGGGACAACCGGATCGTTCGCGAGGCGCTGACCCAATTTTCGGAAAATGCCAAAGACGGCCAATACGGCGAGCCCGCCGCAAGCGACGAGGTGATTGTTTTGTTCGGCAGCCCTGTTGAAAAAATCATAGAAACCGCAAAAGAAAAAAACTGCGGCCTCATTGTAATGGGCGCCCACGGACACGGCCTGCTGCAGAACCTTCTTGGAACCACAACACACAAGGTTCTGTCGGAATCAAAAATCCCCGTGGTGGCCGTTCCCATAGACCAGTGATGCAGCAGGGTCGCTTCAGCCGGCCCCCTTCTGATTTGCGTTTAAAAAAACAAAATTTGGCAGCTTTTAAGCAAAGGACGTTCACAATGGAGAGCTTCACCGGATCTGTAAACAATTTTTGGTCTTACCTGTGGCATTTGCACGTGCAAACCAAGAACATGTTTGCCTTTCGTTTTCCCACAACGTTTCTGAGCACAACGGCAGACAACGGGCCGGAAAAACAAGAGACGGATTTTTCCGAAGACGTGCTTCCGGCCGGCAGCCGAGGCGATTCCACAGGAGACGGGGGAGACGGCGGCGAGGACCCGGGCGATTATACCCATTACAGCGCCCGGCAGAAAATCGGGCTGCTTGCCGGGCCTTTGCTATTTTTGGCAATTTTTCTGATGTCCACCCCCGAGGGCATGACCCCCGAAGCCCATGCCGTACTGGCAAGCACTGCATGGATTGCCGTATGGTGGATAAGCGAGGCCATACCCATACCGGCCACGGCTTTGCTGCCCATTGTACTGTTTCCGGTGACCGGGGCCATGAATACCTCCAGTGTTACGCCTTCTTACGCCAATCACCTGGTGTTTCTTTTCATGGGCGGCTTTATGATCGCCCTTTCCATGGAAAAATGGAATCTTCACCGGCGCATTGCATTAAACATCATACTGATGATCGGCTGCGGGCCCAAACGGATCATACTCGGATTCATGACGGCCACGGCCTTTCTTTCCATGTGGATATCCAATACCGCCACCACCATGATGATGGTGCCCATCGGGCTTGCCGTTATTCAACAGTTTGCCGTGCTGATAAAAAAAGAACAACTGGATGTCAACGTCTCTCTTGGCAAATTCGCATTCGGCACCGCACTTATGCTGGGCATCGCCTATTCCGCCTCCATCGGAGGGGTCGCAACCCTGATCGGCACGCCTCCCAATGCCGTGTTTGCAGGCGTGGTCAAGGAAATGTACAATCAGGAAATCGGCTTCGGACAGTGGATGACCTACGGTGTGCCCCTATCCGCAATATCGCTTCTTTTCTGCTGGTACTATCTGACCAATTTTGCCTTTAAAATCAAATTCAAAGAACTTCCGGGCGGGCAGGACCTCATCCGCAGGGAACTCGGGCAGCTCGGACGGATCGGCAAAGAAGAGCTGCACGTGCTCATTGTGTTTGTCTCGGTTGCGTTTCTGTGGCTGATCCGGGGGTTTCTGCTTTCGGATATATTTCCGGGCATGAGCGATGCCACAATTGCCATACTCGGGGCGATGGTGCTTTTTGCATGGCCGGTTGACCTCAAAAAGGGACGTTTCCTTCTGGACTGGGCAACAATGAGCCGGATGCCCTGGGGAATTCTCATTCTTTTCGGCGGCGGGTTTGCCATTGCCGGGGGATTTTCCGAAACCGGGCTTGCCGAATGGATTGCCATGCGGCTCAAGGTTTTGGAAGAGGCGCCAATGCTGCTCATTGTCTGCGCAGTGGTGACCATGGCCATATTTCTAACGGAAATCACCTCCAATACCGCGACATCGACCATGCTGATGCCGGTTATGGCGGCCATGGCCATAGCCATGGGCATGCATCCCTATGCGCTGATGGCAACCGCGGCGCTGTCGTGCTCGTTTGCCTTCATGCTGCCGGTGGCAACACCGCCCAACGCCATTGTTTTTGCCAGCGGCTATATAACCATACCCCAGATGGCCAGGGCCGGGGTTTTCATGAACCTGTTCGGCATCATCGTCATTACCGTGGTGACCATGTACTACCTGGCATGGGTCTGGGGTATCGACTTGATGCGCGTGCCTATCTGGGCATAGGATCCGGGACTTTTCTGACCCACAGATCCCGCTGGGGAAAGGGGATTTCAATCATCATCAGGTCAAACAGGGGAACGGTCCGCTCTTCCACAATGGCAAAGCGGTCGCGGATTTTGCCAAACATTTCAAGGACGATGCGGCTGGCCTGCAGGCTTGCACGCATCAACTGCAGGACAAGCAAACTCAGCAGCACCCGGATTATGATGCTGGTGGCAAATTCTCTCAGCGCAAGGGTGTGCAAAGCGGTCACCAGACTGATATAGCCCACCAATAGCCCGGCCACCCGGGCGCCCACCCGGAGCAGCTTTCCCGTCAACTCCGCGTTGGCCCGGTCCGCAATTCGAAGCCCCCAATAGAGGATAAAGCGCGGCACCAAAAACGCCAGCGACAGGCCCACCAACAAAATCATCAGGGCCAGGAGAAAGGGATACGCACCCAGCAGGCGCCAGGTGCTTTCAAGCCATGCGGGCAGCCAGGACGGTACACTGGCGGCAGATTGGGTTAATTCGTTCATGCGGGATTCTTTCGTTGAAAATGTTGTTTGGACGCATCGTCTGTTTATATTATAGTTACCATATGCATCTGGTCCGTCAAAAGGCTTTCACCTCCCAGGGCAAAAGAAAGAGCGCATGCGCGTATTAATGATTTCCGCCAACACCGAGCAGGTCAGCATACCGGTTCTGCCGCTGGGACTGGCCTGCGTATCCGCAGCCGTCGAGTACAGCGGTCATGATATCCGTGTGGTCAACCTCATGGAACCCCGGCATGTGGACCGACTGCTGGTGCCGGCCATTGAAGCGTTTGTGCCGGATGTCATCGGCATTTCAGTTAGAAACATCGATGACCAGAACAGGGACGCACCCAATTTTCTCCTGTCCCGGGTAGAACCGGTGATCGAAGAGTGCCGCATGCGCTCGAGTGCTCCCATTGTTCTGGGCGGAGCGGGCTACAGCATATTTCCCGAATCCGCCCTTGATTGCCTGGGCGCGGATTTCGGCATCCAGGGGGAAGGGGAATGGGCCATGTGTGAATTGCTTGGGCGCATGGAAAAAAATGCCCCATTGGACGGGTTAAACGGGCTCTGGAGGCCCGGCAAAGGCCTTGCGGCACCCCCTTTTCGAAACCCGCAGATGGATGCCTATCCCATGCCGGAGCCCGGCGTTCATCTCAGCACAGGCCCTTACGGAGAGGACCATGAACTCATGGTGCCCTTTCAGACCCGCCGGGGCTGTGCCATGAACTGCAGCTACTGTTCCACCCCGGCCATCGAGGGCCGGCATATGCGCAGCCATGCGCCCGAAACCGCCGTAAACAATCTGCGGCGGTTTTCAGAAAGCGGATTTGATCGCTTTTTTTTCGTGGACAACACATTCAACCTGCCCGGCTCTTATGCCGCTGCCCTGTGCGACCGAATCGCGGAAGCGGGACTTGATATCACCTGGCAGGGGATCATTTATCCCGCCGGCCTCCACGAGACCCTGGCTGAAAAAATGGCCCGGGCCGGATGCCGCTCTGTGAGCCTTGGTTTTGAAAGCGCGGATGAACAGGTGCTTTGGGCCATGAACAAAAAATACGGCAAAAAAGAAATCCGCCGGGCATCGGAGATCCTTTACCGGCATGGCATTGAACGAATGGGCTTTCTGCTGCTTGGCGGACCGGGCGAAACCCGTCAGAGTGTCAGGCAAAGCATTGCATTTGCAGAATCCCTTGAACTCGAAGCCGTCAAGCTCACCGCCGGCATTCGCATTTACCCCGCCACCCCGCTGGCCGGCCTCGCCCGGGAAAAAGGATTCATTACCCCGGATGCCAGCCTTCTCAATCCCGTGTTTTATCTTGAACCCGGCCTGGACGGATGGCTGCAGGATGCAATCAAAGAAGCCGTTTCCCGAAATACCGGGTGGGTGAATTAATGGCCGCCCTGCTGGTTTTGCTGCCCAAGGGCCTGGCGCACCTTTGCTGCCAGATCCTTGTGGGAAAAGGGTTTTTCAATAAATTGCACACCCTTGTCCAGAACCCCGTGATGGGCGATGAGATCGGCGGTATAGCCGGACATGAAAAGGGTTTGAAGTGCCGGATTGTTCACCGACAGCCTGGCGGACAGGTCCCGGCCGTTCATCTCCGGCATGACCACATCCGTGATCAACAGATCAATCCGGCCCTCATGGCTTGCGGCCAGCTGCAATGCATCCTCGGGTTTCCGGGCCGTTATCACTGAATAACCCAGCTTTTCGAGCATTCCCCGGGTCAGGTGGACAATGGCGGCTTCATCCTCGACAATCAGTATGGTTTCCGAACCTGTAGGCATTTGTTCATGGGATTTCGCTGATGCCCCCGGATTCGACTCTTCGGTTTCATGGCGGGGCAGGTATATTTTAAAGGCGCTGCCCTGCCCGGGCTCGCTGTAGACATTTATAAAACCGTTGTTCTGCTTGACAATCCCGTAAATTGTGGACAGGCCCAGGCCGGTGCCCTTGCCTGTCTCCTTGGTGGTATAAAACGGCTCAAACAGATTTTTTTGAACTTCCTTTTCCATGCCGCAGCCGTTGTCACTGACTGCCAGCATGACATACTCACCAGAGACAAAATATGGATACACCCGGCAGTGATCCTGACCAATGACCACATTTCTCGTCTCTATGGTCATTTTGCCCACATCGGATATGGCATCCCTTGCATTGACCGCCAGATTGGCCATGATCTGATCAATCTGGGACGGATCGATTTTCACCGGCCACAAACTGCCGCCCGGATGCCAGGAAAGATCTATATTTTCACCGATCAATCGCTGCAGCATTTTCAGCAGGCCTGAAACCGTGTCGTTTAAGTCCATCTGCACGGGGCTGATGGTCTGTTTGCGCGCAAACGCCAAAAGCTGCCGCACAATGTCAGCCGAGCGCCTGCCGGCATTGTAAATTTCCCGGATGTTTTCATAAAGCGGCCCCCGGACTCGAGCAAATCAATGGAGAGTTCCGCATACCCGTTGATGATCGACAGCATGTTGTTGAAATCATGGGCCACCCCGCCTGCCAGCCGGCCCACGGATTCCATTTTCTGGGCTTGATGCAAAACTGGGCCTGGAGTTTTTCCTGATTCTGTTCCGCCTGCTTGCGCTTGGTAATATCAATATGGGTGCCGAGCATGCGCCGGGCATTTCCCTCTGCGTCTTTTTCCACTGTTCTGCCGCGGTCCAGAATCCATTTAAAGCCGCCCTCCTTTGTCTTCATCCGGAATTCGAGTTCAAAAGGCGCAGTCCATGTCAGGTGCCGGAGAACGACGCTCTCGGCTTTTTCCAGATCATCCGGGTGCAGCAGCCGGCGCCATGTCGCATAGGTTTCCGGCAGCTCATAAGGCTCATATTCGAGCATCGTGTACCAGCGCGGACTGAGATAAACCTCGTTGATATCCGTGCGCCAGTCCCATACGCCGTCGCTGACCGCATCCAGTGCCAGGCTCAGGCGCTGCTCACTTTCACGCAGGGCATCTTCCATCTGTTTTTGCTCGGTTCTGTCATACAGCATGGACAGCATGACCGTTCGGTCATCCAGGGCAATGGCCTCGCCAGACCAAAGGGCATGGACAATCGTGCCGTGCTTTGTTTTGAACTCAACAGGCTCATCCTTGAAAAATCCGTGTTTGTTGAGCTTTTCCACAATACGGTCCCTTTCAGCAGGATCCGCCCAGATGCCCACCTCCTTTGAATTCCGGCCGATGCTCTGTTCCTTTGTGTAGCCCAGCATGTTTACCCAGCGGTCGTTGACATCAATGAATTCACCTGTTTCAATATCAGATATGACCTGGGGGACGGGGCTGGATCGAAACGCCTTTGCAAACCGCCTTTCACTTTCCATTAATTGCTGCTGGGCCAGCTTGCTTTCAGTGATATCAGTGAGAAAGGAAAGGTTTGCCGGTGCGCCGTCCCAGTTAATAATCTGTCCATGGATGCAGAGCCATTTCACCCTCCCGTCGGATGTGACCGCCCGGAAATCATGTTGTTTTTCCCTGAATTCGCCCTGCATGGCCCGGCGGTGAAGATCGCGCATGGTTTCCCGGTCAGCGGGATGAATAAAGGCCGTAAAGGGTGCTGCGGTAATCCTGGCTGCGGAATATCCCAGGATTCGTTCAACCGCGGGGTTGACAAACTCAATGACTTCGCCCCGGACCACCAGGATGCCCTCTTTTGCCTTTTCAAACAGGTAGCGAAATTTCTCCTCGCTTTTTTGCAGGGCATCCCGGGTCTGCCGTTGCTCGGTAACATCCCTTGAACTGAATATAACGCCCTGCGCACCGCTGTTTTGATCCTTTAAACAAATACCCCGGGTCTCAAGCCAGAGGTAAGATCCATCCGCGCATTTGAAGCGATACTCGATTCCGGCCGGCTCGCCTGATCCCACAAGCGCCTTGTATGCCTGCAACACCCGGGGCAGATCATCAGGGTGTACAAAAGCAAACACGTTTTTCCCGACCAAAGACTCCGGGTCAGAACCAAACATTTCATGAGATTTTCCCACAAACCTGAGGTTTCCCTCCATGTCTGCAAAAGAGACCAGATCCAGCATGTTTTCAATGATGGTGGTCAAAAGTGCAGTCCGGCTGCCGCATTCGTCAAGTCGAATGCGCAGCTCCCGGTTCTGCAGCTCGGCTTCAAGCTGTCTGACC
Source organism: Desulfosalsimonas sp. (assembly GCF_055149105.1). Classification (NCBI taxonomy): domain Bacteria; kingdom Pseudomonadati; phylum Thermodesulfobacteriota; class Desulfobacteria; order Desulfobacterales; family Desulfosalsimonadaceae; genus Desulfosalsimonas; species Desulfosalsimonas sp. Next base: position 13,083 of record NZ_JBSRLA010000071.1, read on the forward strand.
TTCATCTCATGAATCCTCCGGCGGATGTCGTCGTGTGTCAATATATTAAGCTTTCTCTGGTATTGATTGACATTCCATCATATCCTCCTATCGGATGTTTTGACAAAAAATAAAGTGCGCGTGAAATTACAGGCAGGGTGGAGACGTCTGGTCAATGGCTCCGCGCACTTTTGCAGAAGCAGAGGTCACAGAGCCAAAACAACGCATCAAAACAAAAGACGAAAAAAAAGACAAACCGGTCACAAACCGCCGGAATCAAAAATTTCTTTCAAGCGAAGGGCATTTTGGGGTGCAGCCGGGCCGTCGGTGTTGTCAAAATAGACATGCACGATCCTGCCTTCATGGCGCCATGTTTTCACCTTTCGGGCCCATTGGGCGAGTTCATCGTCACTGTAGGCGGACTGATAGGTCCGGGTGCGGCCGTGGAGACGAACATAAACCATGTCCGTGCTCACCGCATCCCAGCGGGGCCAGTCTGCGGAATCGGAAATGCACACGGCCAGGCCGCGGTCTTCCAAAAGCGAGGCCACCTCCGGCACAAACCATGAAGAATCCCGGAATTCCATCACGTGGCGGACTTCCTGCCAGGATTGCAGGGCGTCGGCAAAACCCCTGAGCCTGTCGAGGTCCACGGAAAACGAGGCGGGCAGCTGCCAGAGCACTGCCGGGATTTTGTGCTGCAGTGGCAGCACGTTGTTTTTCTGCTTTTGCACCGCCTGCAAAGGGTCTTTTAACCGCTTGGTATGCGTGGTGTACCGGCTGTCCTTGATGGCAAAGCAAAAATCATCCGGAGTCCGGGTTTTCCAGCTGTTGATGATGTTTTCCTGAAGCAGGCGGTAAAACGTGGCATTGACCTCCACTGCGTTAAAATATTTTGTGTAGTGCTCAAGCCATTTTTTCTGCACAACCCCGGCAAAAAAATCCGCCTTCCATGCCTTGTAATTCCAGCCGCTGGTGCCGACAAACAGTTCAGGCATTGTTTCAGTCAAAACGTTTCTCCTGGTTGCTAAGTAAAAAAGCCAATTACACAATTAACTTCTCGGAATTATAAACAATTTAAAGAGATTTCACACCAATGTCAACATTTACCGGCCATCAAAAAACCAGGAACCTGTAAGGCAAAGCATCCAAAAAACCGGTCAAACCGGCATCTTGACAAAAAAAAGGAATTCAATTAATGGTAACTGAGAATCCACTGCGCAAAGCCAAAAGGCGCTTTGCGCCCACAGGCAACGACTGGTCTTGTCATGAAAGCAAAATCCGGCGCGTACCGGTTTTTACTCACGTTTCTGCTTTTTTTCGCTCTGCCCTGCATTGCTGCGGCGCAAAGCGGAAAGCCCCTGAGTTACTGGCTGGGCTCCGGCTATAACGTGCCGGAAGTCCGGACCGGCGCCCTTACCATTGCCCCCGAAATGAACCTCGGCATGGACTGCAGCGATAACAGCCGCATTGACACCCCTCCCGGTAAAAACGCCTCTGAGCTGACAATTGTCATGACACCGGAGATGACCATCCGTTCCCGCGGGCCTGCGCACTTTCTGGGCGTTGATATCGGGTTTAACAGCGATATATTGAACACCCGATCCGCTGAACCGGATATAAACAGCCATGTTTCCGTAAACGGCAGAATGGCACTGACAGGAAAATCTTTTTTGACCGGCCGCATCAGGATCCGCCGCATGCAGGAAGAAAACAGCGGGGCTGAGGCTTTGCGGGTCGGCATTGAAACTGTTTTGCCGCTGAACCTGGATGGTTCAATCGAGCTATGGGGCGGGCACATGAACCGGGAACGCGAGGATCTCAACAACATCAGCGGATTGTGGTGCGGCATGTCCCTGGATTGGAAGCCCTCCCCGACGACATGCTTTCAGGCCAGGGCCGAAACTTCTGTCGAAGAAACCGCCATGGCGGGCTCTAGGGGTATGGGGGAATTTGATGCCCGGGCGCAGGTGGAACACCAGGTGTTGGAAAACCTGTTGGCGGGTGTCAATGTCAGATACAAAAACAATGACTACAAAGGCATTGATATAACGGATCAATACCTGGATTTGGGCCCCAGGCTCACCTATTTCTGGGATCGAAAATTCAGCGTGGAAGCCAGTCATACCTACAGGCAAAAAGACAGCAACGTGGCCAAAAGACGATACACGGAAAATAAATTTGACCTGGCCATAAACGGAAAATTTTAATACAAAATCAAATACCCGGCACCCGGAATAAAAATCCCGGATGCCGGGTATACAACTTACCGGACCTTGATTCCCGCCAGTTCCTGGACAAGGCGCTTGCGTTCCTTGATATCATACTGGGAAGTGATGGCAATCTGCTCCATAATGGGTGATCCGCCGCCGTGATAGTTGCCGTAGTTCATGGTGCCGGCCGCCCCCGTGCAGGTGGCCTCAATGAAATACAGCCAGAACTTGATCTGGTCGTCCACGGGTATGTTGGGGTTGCGCTTGAGGTATTTTTCCAGAATCGGCTTTAATTCCGGATTGGTGATATCGCTTTCATACGGAAACGTGGACGGAAACCCCCCTGCGATGTTGCACAGCATTTCCTGTTCGTGAAACACGGCTTCCCCGGTCAGGCAGCGGCCCACATTGGCATAGATGGAATCGGGAATGCAGCTTCCCGGCCCGTAAGGCGCACGGCCCATGCCCGGGATATAGACCTCGGGTTTGCCAAAATCAGAGGCGGTGTAGCCGGCTGCATAGCCAAGCTCTGTGACCTTGATGAT
>NZ_JBSRLA010000072.1:0-15400 GCF_055149105.1 Desulfosalsimonas sp.
CGAAGTGGAACCCGGCGCTGAGATCATTCTTTACGGCTCACGCTCGCGTGGAGATGCAATCGCGGAATCAGACTGGGACTTCCTCGTCCTGGTTGATGGGCCTTTGAGCGATGAACGTACAGATCAAATACGTCACAGGCTCTATGAAGTGGAATGGGAATCTGGAGAGGTAATATCCTCGATTGTAAGGAATCGGGAAGAATGGAATAGTGGTATTTATCAGGCTATGCCATTTCATCAGCGGGTCCAGCAGGAGGGAATCAGACTGTGAATGAACGGAGCAAGGACTTAGTTTCATACCGAATGGCACGTGCTGAAGAGACTTTGGAAGACGCTCGCATTCTCGCCAGGGCAGAGCGGTGGAATGCCTGTGTAAACCGTCTCTACTATGCCTGCTTCTATGCTGTCTCTGCTCTTCTTGTCCGCGACGGGCTCTCCTCTTCCAAGCATGCTGGTATACGTGGCCTATTCAATAGAAATTATGTAAAAACCGGCAAAATCCCGAAGCATCTGGCCAGAATATACAATGACCTTTTTGAGCGACGCCAAGAGGGTGATTATATCGACTTTGTCAGCTTTGGAGAATCACAGGTCGTACCATGGATTTCAAAGGCAGAGGAACTCATCAGCTATATTTCCAAATTGGTTCGAGAGCAGGCCAGTTGAAGGACCAGTTTTTTTCCATGGTTCAGAAAAGCCTTTCGCTAACCTTCTCCCAAATTGGTGTCCAAGTTAACTGTATACCGGGCCACTGGTGCAGGAGAATCCCCGAATCCCTTTGTAAATCCGTTAAGGCAATAGTGAAGCAAGTTTCTATCCTTTGTAGGCGGCCGTGCGCTGCGGGTTTTGATCTAGGGGATAGCGCGCGGTAAAGGTTGTGCCGTGTTTGGCGGAGCTGGTAAACCCCACGCAGCCTTCGAGGTACCGTTCGCTGAGCAGTTTCATGCTGTAGGTGCCCAGCCCCCGGCCCAGCCGCCGGTTACCCCGCATGAGACGGAAACCGCATTTCGAGTTCATTTTTTTCAGCCGACAGCAGCGCCTTAAACCAGAAGATCCCGCATTCCCCGGATCCATGCTTTGAATTCCGGGTCCTGGTTTAGCGATTCGGCCAAGATTTGCATCCGTGTCGGGTTTGCTGTCCCCAGTCCGAGTGCAACGGCTCTTTTTACCTGCCGCATCTGCCAGGGCGATTTGTCGGCCAGTCTTTCCCATCGGTCAAAGGATTTGATCATGGCCAGCCCGACCGCGTCACAGGCCACGGGGTCTGCGCCGGCCATGACCAGGCGGGTATCGCGAACCTCGCCCTGCCACGGGCCCCCGGAAACCATGATTCGCTTGCCGTCAACAATATGCAGGTCAAAGGTGAAGGCCAGGTTCAGCTCGGCCACCACCTCTTCCCAGTGGGACCGGTCAACCAGGTAGGGCCGCTGGCTGAAGTGGGTGGCGCCCACGAGATTTTTCAGGCAAATCGAATACCCTGCATACCGATGGGTCTTGATCACCGGCAGATTGATTACCCGGTCCACCTTGAACAGCCATTCCGTAACCTCCACATGATCCAGGTGCCTGCCGCTGACCGGTACGGACACCCATCCGTGGTCTTCGAAAGAGATGGTCTCGGCCCCGGCCTGCCGGGCTGCCGGGCCAATGCCGGTTTCCTCCATGTTTTTCCCGGTGCCGCCCCGTATGAGTGCGGACATGTCGCCCACATACACCTTATCCGCGCCGTTGGCATACAGCAGGGCCACCACGGTGCCCACCAGTTCGGCGCTGGTAGTCGTGGGATTGCCCATGGCGCCGACCACATTGGGTTTCACCAAGGCTGTTTTCCCCCGGAGTCGGAGCTGATCAAAGCCGCCGATGGCTGAGACGGCGCGTTGGACCATGGCTTTGACATCCCGGCCGCCGACCACGGCAACCATGGATTGGCCGCCCCGGGAATAAGGGGTTTTCCTGTCGTCTGCCGCAACTTTTTTCCGGGTGCCCGTAAAAAAAACTTTCAGGCTGTGCCAGCTCCGGAATATGCCGAATGCGAGCCCGACAGCCGCAATCACCAGGAAAAAGGCCCGCCTGCCGAATTTTCTCATGAGTCCCTTTGTGTTTTAACCAATTGCCCGAACCACGCCCCCGTCCACGCGCAGGGCCGCACCGGTGGTTGCCGATGCAAGCGCGCTGCATACGTAAACGATCATGGCAGCGGATTCGTCTACTGTCGCGAAGCGACGGATTACCGAGGAGGGGCGCATGGTTTGGAAAAACTGCTTTTCAAATTCCTTGACGGTCAGGCCCTGCTCGGCCGCTGACTGCTCCACCATTCGGCCCACGCCCTCAGATGTGGTCGGTCCGGGCAGCACGCTGTTTACGGTCACCCCGGTGCCGGCAAGCGTTTCGGCCAGTCCGCGCGATACGGCCAGTTGGGCGGTTTTGGTCATGCCGTAGTGGATCATCTCGGTGGGGATCTGCAGGGCGGATTCGCTGGAGACAAACACGATGCGCCCCCAGTTTTGCGATCGCATAGCCGGCATATAGTGGCGCGCCAGCCGGACCCCGCTCATCACGTTGGTTTCGAAAAAACGAAGCCAGTCATCATCGCTTACCTGATCAAACGGCTTGGGCTCGAATATGCCGAGATTGTTGACCAGCACGTCGACCTCCGGCAGTTGCCCGGTGAGTATGCGGCACCCGTCCGCACGGCTCAGGTCCGCGACAGCACCGTTGACCGTTGCGCCCGGGATTTCGTTTTGAATCTGTGCAACCGCCTTGTTTACGCGCGCCTCGGTCCTGCCGTTTACCGTCACGAGGGCGCCTTCGCGGGCCAGTTCGCGGGCGGCGGCAAAGCCGATACCGGCCGTGGAGCCGGTGACAAGGGCTTTTTTGTCGGTCAAACCCAGGTCCATCAATGCCTCCCCTGTATCTGTGCTGCTATTGTTGTGTTGTGGGTTCCGGGTAGCGGTTTCTGGCTTGCCAGTCGACCATCCAGCCGGGATATTCTTCCGGCAGTGCGCTGACCTCATCGAGCCGGGCCAGCTCTTGGCCGGAAAGTGTCAGTCCGGGAGCGGCCAGGTTGTCTTCGAGCTGTTGGTTGTTTTTGGCGCCGATTATTACGCTGGTGACCGCGGATTGGTGAAGCAGCCAGGCAAGGGCCACCCGCGCAGCCGATGTGTTATGCGTGTCTGCAATCTGTCCCAGGACCTCCACCACGGAAAAGACCCGCTGTTTGTCCACCGGCGGAAAATCAAACTTTGTGCGGCGCGCCTCCGCCGGGCCCTGGCCCTCGCGGGTGAACTTGCCCGACATCAGCCCGCCGGCAAGCGGGCTCCAGACCAGCAGCCCGATCTGCTGATCTGTCATCAGCGGCACCAGTTCTCGCTCCAGGTCGCGGGCGCCGATGCTGTAAAACGCCTGCAGGGTTTCAAAACGGTAGAGGTTGTATTTATCCGATATCCACAGCGACTTTGCCAGATGCCAGGCCGCCAGGTTGGAACACCCGATGTAGCGCACCTTGCCGGAGCGGACCAGGTCGTCGAGCGCCCGCAGGGTTTCTTCCAGGGGCGCCAGGGGATCAAATCCGTGGATCTGGTATAGGTCGATATAATCGGTGCCCAGGCGGCGCAGGCTGTCGTCGACCGCCTGCATGATGTGCCCCCGCGACAGGCCCACCTCGTTTGCACCCGGCCCCATGCGGCCGCGCACCTTGGTGGCCACCACCACGTCCTTGCGCCGGTTTCCAAGGGCCTTGCCCAGCATTTTTTCGGATTCGCCCTCGGAATACACGTTGGCCGTGTCAAAGAAGTTGATTCCGGCATCCAGGGATTTTGCGACCAACTCGTCTGCGACTTCCTGTGGCTGTGTGCCGATGACCTCCCAGAATCCCTTGCCGGCAAACGTCATGGTGCCAAGGCACAATTCAGAAACAAGCAAACCGGTCCTGCCAAGCGGTTTGTATTTCATGGCCCCTCCATTTCATCTTCTTCCAGCAGTTTTGCCTGTACAAGCAGGCAGTTGTCTCCGACGAAAAAAAATGAGTCCCTCCTTTTAAAAGGTTAATTCTGAAATTGCCGAACGCAAAGGGCAGTATCTCTAAGGCGGCGAAACGTGCGGGGCGGGGGCGCCTGCATGTCGGTCCGGCCGGCGCCTAAAGCAAATTGCTGTCTGTCGCGTTGCTGCGCCTTTTCTTTGACACTTTTTTCCCCGCCGTTATTTTGGGTAAAGTACGGTTATTTCGTAAAAGTCGATAATTTCAAAATGCAGGGAGGTTTGCCATGCCACGAACGGTTCGTTTCCATAAAACAGGCGGTCCGGAAGTCCTGGAGATAGAGGATCTGCCTTTGGAGGAACCCGGAGCGGGCGAGGCGCGAATCAAGGTCGAGGCACTGGGCCTTAACCGGGCTGAGGTGATGTTTCGGCAGGGAATGTATCTGGAGCAGCCCAAGCCGCCCGCGCGCATCGGCTACGAGGCCGCCGGCGTGGTGGACGCGCAATTCCGGCAATTCCGGGGACAGTATATTAATTTCAATTGACTTTGACTTTGCAACGACCGTATAGTCGGAATCATGGCAAGAATCGCAAGAGTAGTGGCGCCGGGCATGCCGCATCATATCACCCAGCGCGGCAACAGGCGGTAGCAGACCTTTTTTTCAGAGGCGGATTATGCCGCCTACATCGATTTGATGGCCCAATGGTGCGATAGATATGCTGTGGATATATGGGCCTACTGTCTGATGCCGAATCATATTCACTTGATTGCCGTTCCGTCCGATAAGGAGGGTCTCCGGCTGGCTGTAGGCGAGGCCCATCGCCGGTATACCCGCCGAATTAACTTCAGCAAAGGATGGAGGGGGCACCTGTGGCAGGAGCGGTTCTTCTCGTTTGTCATGGACGAGCGCTACCTGCTTGCCTGCGCGCGTTATATCGAGAACAATCCGGTTCGCGCCGAACTGGCCGACCGGCCGGAGCAATGGCCCTGGAGCAGCGCTGCGGCCCATATAACCGGCCTGGACGATAAATTGGTGAGTGTGGCGCCTGTGCTTTCGATTATCCGTGGCAACTGGTCGGATTTCCTGTCCAAAGGTTCATCGGAGGAGCAGGATAGTATCCGCAGGCATGAGCGCACTGGCCGCCCCCTGGGCAAAATGACAGATTCGGAAGAATTAAACCGGAAACAACCGGAGATTGAAAAATCCGTTGCCGCCTCGGATATGTACAGATTGTTGTTCATGTCCATGGATTTTCCCACGGAAGAACTGGCTTCCGGGTTGCTCGACGGCGGTTTTGAAAAGGATGCTGCGGCAATTTTTGAGGAACTCGGATTTCCCGTGGAAGACCGCGAAAAGATAAGGTCCGGGCTGATTGCTTGTAAGGGTAATGAAAAAAACAGCAATCAATTGCTTACGGAAATGCGCCGGGAATATACCCGCCTGTTTACACATCCCAAAAAACCGGCTGTTGCCCTGTATGAAACCACTTTCCGCTATGATCCCGAAGACGCGCTTCAATCCAAACCCGCCCTTTTTATCAGCCCGGCTGCCCGTGATGCGGAGCGCTGCTATAAAAAAGCCGGGCTGGTAATGTCTGGCGAGGTGAATGAGCCCGCGGATCATATTGCCACGCAGATGGAATTTATGATGTATCTCTACCTGCAAAAGGCCAAAAGCATCCGGGCGGGCAGCCATGCGGATCTGGGCATAATAGAGGATCAGATCCGGGAATTTATCCAGGCCCATCTACAGAAATGGGCCAAGGATTTTTTCGGGCAATGTGTTTCAGCCAGCCAGATCCATGCTTACAAAGCCATTGGCGAAATGGGCCGGATATGCATGGAACGGATGCTGGTTGCTGAATAATTTTCGGCCGGCACTGTGAAAGTGTTGCTGCTGCCGGGTCTGGCTCTGGTTTATGTTATCAGTACAGCCGAAAATATTCCTCAGCGGTTTTTCCATTTTACCGGGGGTTGTTTCTCAACAAATGCGCGAATGCCGTTTTGTGCATCCTCGGCCATACAGTTCATGACAATGGTGTGCTTGGCAAAATCAAGGGCTTTGTCATCTTCCTGATCCACCTGGGAATAAAAGCCCTGTTTCCCGATGCTTAAAGTAAACCGGCTTGCTTCTGCAATTTGGGCCGCCAGCTTTTCCGTTTCCTGAGCAAGTTCGCTTAAAGGCACCACCCGATTGACCAGCCCGAGCTGTTTGGCTTCTTCGGCCGGGAAAGAACGGCCGGTCAACAGCATTTCCATGGTGGCCTTTCTCCCGATGGCCCGGGAAACGGAAACCGCCGGTGTAGTGCAAAAAAGCCCGATTTTCACGCCGGGCGTGGCAAAGCTTGCATCTTCGCTGGCCATGACCATATCACACCAGGCTGCCAACTGGCATCCGGCCGCAGTGGCGATGCCCTGAACCTGTGCAATCACCGGCTGGGGCAGATCATGAATCAACTGCATCATCCGGGTGCACTCATCAAAAACCCATTTGTACGATTTTACACCCCCGTTTAGCAGTTCGGGCAAATAATGGCCGGCACAGAAATTTTTGCCTTCAGCCCGGATAATGACAACTTTTACGGATTCATCCGCAGAGACCTGCCCAAGGGCGTGGATGATCTCCTGAATCATTTGTCCGGACAGCGCATTGATCTTTTCCGGGTTGGCCAGGGTCAGAAACGCAACAGCATCCTTTACATCAAAACGGATCTTTTCGTAATTCATAACAGGACTCCTTTTCTTGGACGACTACCCGGGCACGGCGGAAAAAATCGGACTCAGGTTCAGGTGTTTGTTTTTCAATATATATCAAAACCCCACCGGGTGTAAAGTTTGTATTGCCCCTTTATCTTGCGTTATGGACGGCCGAAAATCCGGCCCAGGTCTGCAAGCAGGTCAATATCGCCCTCGGCACTGTACTTGTTTTCCAGAAATAAAGCCGGGCCGTCCGCCTTTCCGGTGAGAATGTCCATCCATGTTTCAAAGGGAGTATAAACGGTAAGATCGGCTGTTTGGGGATCGCCTGCAATCCCCCGGATCCGGCCGTTTTCAATTGCCAAATGGCAGGAGCCCGCCACCTCGCCGGAAAAAACAAATTTGGGTCATCCGGTAGATGCCGGGATAGACTGAAATTCCCAGATAGTTGATCGAAGTCTCAAGCACATCGGTCGGACCGGCGGCGGCCCGAGAATGGGCGCCACAGAGAGGCTCGTCGGAGGGGCGCCGCCGCAGCCGAGCGGTGTGCGGTGTTTGATATTGAATAATCGTTGCCACAGCGGTATTTTCCTTATTGCCAACCAAAACCATAAGGAAAAGGAGAACCGCCATGGCCTCGGCCCCGGGGCGGTAGATATCGGCGGCCAGAACATGTTTGTACACGTAATTGGCCCAGACAGACAAGGGGCCGAAGATTTCAGGCTCGTGAAAACCGGCCACTGACAAAATAACGGTTTTGGGATACGGGTAGCGCACGGGATGATGGGTCCGGCCCTCATGCTCCACGAAAAAAGGCTCGTTCATGGGCAGGGTTCGCTCGATGAATTTTTTCATCACCGAGTTTAATCTGTAGTGATACAACGGGCTTGCAAAAACAGCCATGTCGCTGCGGCGGTACTTGTCAAACAGTTCCGCGCTCATGTCGTCTTTGTGAATGCATACTCCCGGGGTTTTTGTCCAGCATGCAAAACAGCCGCTGCATGGTTTGATCTTTTTTTCGCGCAGATTGACGACTTCCACGTCTGCGCCGGCCTCTTTCATGCCCTCCACCAGATGGCTGAGCATGAGTTCTGTCTTGCTTTGTCCCTGGCTGCGCGGACTGCTGTTTAGGGCCAGCACTTTCATCTGGATTCTCCTTTAATGTGCAGGATGAAATGACAAAGATTCTGAGCGGGGGTTGGGAAATGATTTTGAAGATATTGAAAATTTGAAGGGCATTGAAGCCGGCTGCGGCAGCGCGCCGCCGCAGCCGGTTGATGTGCTTGGGGTGTTGATGAGTTTTCCGGGAATTGCAGTTGGTCCGGACATCTTCGGGATGTCCCAAATTTGTTCGATAAATTACGGGTTTGCAGTACCGTAATGTTTGATGTTGTAGCTGCGGTTCCAGCTGCGCAGGTCCTGCTGGCTGGTATATCGGTTTCCTCTTCGTTGAATCCAGCTATGGAAGTTCCATGCCTTGTCACACCTGCAGGGTCCAATAAGGTAGTACCCGTTATTGACATAAGATTGAGCAGCATTTCTGGCCTGATGGCTTTTTGAATATCTTCCGACCACTCTAAGACTTGCACTTGAACTGGAGCCGTTTTTCATGGCGTAATTGCCGCCGCCCTCTCCTTTCCATACAGTACAGCACCACTGGCTGTCAATGGCCTGGGCATCCGTGGGTGTTGTTATTACCGCGCCAGCTGCGAGAAGTAGGCAAAGGCTCAGGCTTAAGCAGAGTTTTTTTAAAAGTTTTTCCACGGGATATCTCCTTTTCTGTTTTTTGTTTAAAAAATGAACCCAAAATGATTCGTCAAAGCAGAAACAAATTTGAGAACAAAAAAAAATTAAATGCAATCGCCCGGCGAGGAATACGGCAGGGGCATTGGATACCCGATCATTTCCATATGCGCCTTCCCAAGCGCATTGTTGCTTTTTCTGGATTTTTGGGCGCCAAGTTCCGTCCGTATTCACTAATACAATATCTCGGCTGCTCTGCAGTTTTCTTTAAGCAATTTTTTCGGAAGCGATGGGAGGAAACCTTGATTATTGTCCTTAGGCGGTTTTTCAGGGCCTTTGTAATTTTGGCAATTGCCTGATCTTGTACCCGCACCGGCCGGCTAGTTCCACCGCTGTCTTTCGGACATGATCATAGTAGGTGTTATATTTTTCCCGCAGGGTGGGAAAATACAGGCTGTCGTCGGCGGCGCTCGACAGGGTGTGGGCGTGGGGGAAATAATTTTTGAAAATAGTGGTGTTGTGGCGGGCCGCGATATCAATGAGTTCCCGGTGGTGGAGCTTGTACTGCCGGGTGCGCCGGTCGGTCTTGTTGAGCAGTATCCCGGCTGTCTGCGGCGCCGGGTGCCGGTTGTTTTCGATGGCCCGGGCATATTGTATCATGTTGAATGTGTCGGTCATGGCGTTTACGGCCATGCGGCTGGACTCCGAGGGAATGACAATATAATCGGATGCGCGAAGGGCGGCCATGGTGATCTTGTTTCTTTGGTCAACATTGGCCGGAGTGTCAAATAAGATGAGATCAAACTTTTTCTGCAGGGTGCCGGTCAGGGATCGCAAAAACCGGACAACTTTTTGCTGCTTCCATTCCGATTCGATGTCAATGGCCGATTCCCGTTCCTGGGTCATGACCCAGAGCTCGGCAAGGGGAATCCGCCGGGTTTGTGTGCGCCCTTTTTCCCTTTTGAGCAGATAGTCGGCAAACCGCACCTTTTTGCCGCTGTTGATGTCTTGAAACAGATGTGTAATGCTTCGCTTGTCTGACTTGGCGGCGGCAACCGCATGAATCCCTATCAGGGAGGTGGCGGAGCTGGACTGGCTGTCGAGGTCCACCACAGCAACCCGGGCCTCTTTGCCGGCTATCCGGGTGGAGGAGAAAAAATCCGACAGAAAAATCGTAATGGTCGATTTCCCCACCCCGCCCTTGTTGTTATAGATCGAAATCACAGCCATTTTTATCTGCCCGCAGCAAAAGTAACGGAAATAACTTGCGTAAATCGCCAATCAGTAAAATATCTATGCGGGAAAGGGGATTTTGTCAACCAGGAAATGGGTGATCCGACCACAGTCCGGATGCGGTGCAGCCTTCGGCATCATTCAAAATGCCGGTTTAAAAATTCAAGCTGATCATGGATGATGTTTTTAAAATCCGGCCCTGTATACAGGTCAAAATGATCCGGTTGATAGGTTATCAGCTCCGCCCGCGGGGCTTTTGTGCCGCCTTGATTACTTCCTTTTATTTTCCAATGCCAGCCCAATAAAGCGGTTTTCAAGTGTGATGCGAAGCGCTTTGACCTGTTGCGTGAGGTTCTGGATTCTGGACAGCCGGCCGGGGTTTTCCCTGGTGAGCCGGTGTTTCTGGGTGGCGCACAAATACCAGGTGCAGATCCAGGGGCGGCTGGTTCTGGCAAGCACGCAGCCCCGGGGGCCAAGAAAGGCACAGGGCATTTGGCTGCGTTTTTTGGGGCTTTGAACCGGCAGGGGCAGGCCGGCGGCGTGGAGAAACAACAGGTCTTTTAAGTCAAACCAGATATCTGCAGACAGGCAGCAGGGCTCTGGGCAGAACGTGCAGGTTTTAGCGCACAGGTGCTGGTAGAGCCAATCCAGTTGATCCAGGCCGGCCCGTATATGGCCGGCTGTTTCAATCAGCAAATCCAGCCGGGCCGGGTGTTTTTCAAAAATGTATCTGACAGAGAAATTGGCCGCCTGCCAGCATTGCCGCCGGTGCCAGGGCGGGCCTGCGCACTGCCGGGCCATTAAAATCCCAGGCTTTGGTTTACCAGCACCACGGTTACATCGGTCATCATGGGCTTGCGGTGCAGGATTGCGGTGATCCGGCAGATGCGCTGGGGAGAATTGCAGTCTGTACAGATGCCGGTTTCCGCGCACGGGGTGCTCATGTTCAGGCTCTTGGCGCGCATGGGTGCGGCCACCTCCCGGATCCGGCGGAAAGCCCCGTCAAGGTCCACGGCCACCTTGTTCATGCCGGCCACGATAATCACCTTGGGGCATCCGAATGTCATGGCATTGGTCCGGTTGCCGACCCCGTCCACGTTCACGATCTCACCGGTGGCGGAAATGGCGTTTGCGCTGCAGATAAAGCAGTCGCAGCGGCCCTGTTTGAGGCGAAGCGACAGGTCTGATTCCTCGGCGACCGGCTCCCAATGGTCGTAGACGGTTTTGCCCATTGCGCCCAGGGCATCGGGAAGATCTATGGCCCGGGCGGTGGCGGATCCGCCGAAACCAAAGCTTTCATAATCCTTGATCAGTTCAAGGATCAGGTCCCGGGCCTCGTCTGCATTGTTGACAAAGTGACCGGCAAATCCGTGCTTTTTGAGATTCTCCAGGGTCTGATGACCCAGCTTTTCCCACAGCCAGGCATGGTATTGGGTATCGGTCATTATGTGTCCCTTTTTGCAGTTTGATAAGCCTGTAAAAAGTTTTTTTACAGGCAGTGTTAAGTGTTAAGTGTTAAGTTTTAAGTGATTAAGTGTTAAGTAATATCAATAAGTTATTTTTTATTGGTTGTCGGTTATAGAAGTTTCCGGATTTTTTAAATACACATATATCACAGCCGCGGGGTCAATGACAACAGAGCCGGCAAATCGCCCCGTAATTTCACGGGCCGGATGTGTTTGGGATTTGACGGTCCCGGCCGGTTTTGGTAAGAAAGAGATTCAGGCAGTTGAACAGGGAGTCGATCCCATTGATTCGGGCATATTTGCCAAAGGAGCCATGACATGGTCGAACATGAAAAACCAGCCGGGTACAAGGACCGCTATGAATTGCTGACCGGAAACATCGAGCACGGTGCCGGCGCAGTGGACGTTGAGGCCATTGGCGACCGGATCCGCAGCATCCGTGAGGAAAAGGGGATTTCTTATGATGAGATCTCGGCACTGACGGGTTTTGACGTCGATACCCTGACCCGGATCGAGGCCAATGAGATTCAGCCCCAGCTCGGAACCCTGGTAAAACTTTCCAAGGCCCTTGACAGCGCGTTTTCAAGGCTGCTGTCCGGGGTGGGCAACCGGCTGTATTCCGTGACCCGCAAGCATGAGCGCATGCCCGTGACCCGGTCCACATCCACCAGGGGCCGCAAGCTCTATTCCTATCAGAGTCTGGCTCCGGAAGTCCAGGGCCGGCACATGGAGTCTTTGATCGTTGACCTGGAGGAAAACCCGGACAAGGAAGCCTCTGTTCACGAGGGCGAGGAGTTTATCTTCGTGCTCGAGGGCACGGTGCTGGTGAGAATCGAAAAAGACGAGTTCGAGCTGGAGCCCGGCGACAGCGTGTATTACCTGTCGACCACGCCCCACATGGTGGCGGCCAAAAAGGAGCGGGCCAGGATTCTGGCAGTTCTCTACGAAGGGTAACCACCAGTCCGGGCCCGCCATCTATCTTTTGCTTCGCTTCATGTTTCAGCAGATGCCCTGGGCGACTTTTTCATAAGCCGCCCATTTTTCGTCCACTTCCGCCTGCAGGACCCGGATTTTTTCCGCATCCATGCCCTTGAACCGGTTCTGGGTGGCAAAATAGTCGGCCACTGGTTTGCGCTTTTTGTCCAGCATTTTTTCCGAGGCGCCTGTTAGGCGAAACTGCCCTTTTTCCCGCTCATAGAGATCAAACAGCCCGGTTTCCACGGCCATGCGGCCGATTTTGACCGTGTAGCGGGGAGAAAATCCCCAGCCGGCCGGACACGGCGTGTGCACGTGGATGTACTTGGGCCCGGGAATGCTTTTGGCCTTTACCACCTTGTCGTAAAAATCCAGGGGATAGGCCGCTGATGCTGTGGCCACGTAATCGATGCCGTGGGCCGCGATAATGGCGGGCACGTCTTTTTTCCGCTGGTGCTTGCCGGTAAACGGGGTGGTGGTGGTCAGCACGTGCTGGGGTGTGGTGCCGGAGCGCTGGACTCCGGTGTTCATGTATGCCTCATTGTCATAGCAGATAAAAATGAAGTCCTCGCCCCGCTCGCATGCCCCGGACAGGGCCTGGAGGCCGATGTCGCTGGTGCCCCCGTCTCCGGCCCATGCCGCCACCTGGACATCCGGGCGTTTCTGGGCCCGCATGGCCGCCAGCACGCCAGTGGCCGCAGCCGCGGTTGAGGCAAAGGTGACGTTTAAGCACGGCAGCTGGGTTGCGGCAATGGGATAGAGTCCCTGGAGCACGGTCAGGCAGCTGGGCGGGACCACAAGGATGCTGTCTCTGCCCAGGGCCTTTAAACCGGTTTTGTAGACGATGCTTAACCCGCAGCCCGCGCATGCCCGGTTTCCCGGGTGTACGTATTCTTCTTCGGGCAGATTGAGGATGGTGGTTTTTTTTGTGGCCATGATATATTTATCCTGAATAAATTAGCTGTTGTTATGCGTCAAAGCCTTGCCGCAAAAAGGCTGTCTGCAAGCGGAGTTACAGTTTCAGCCCGATAAAATCCGGATCATGCGGTTTGCTTTGATTTTCACTGCATGCGGTTTTTACGGCCTCGTACAGAGCCCGGGTCCGGATTTCCCGGCCGCCGAGGCCGAGGATAAAATTGCGGATCTTCGGGAGATTCTCTGTGCCGTAAAGCGCTGCCTTTATATCTGAAAACAGCGGGCCTTCGTAGCCGTAGCTCAGGGCTTTTTCAAACACGAACACGTTTTTTCTGCCGCTCAGGGCTTCGGCCACAGCCCGGTCCGGAAAGGGCCGGTACAGGCGCAGGCCGCAAACGCCCACGGAAACGCCTTCCTTTCGAAGCTCATCGACCACGTCGCGCATCTGGTAAGACAGCGATCCCATGCAAACCACAACCTGCTCGGCGTCATCGCAGAAATAGGACTCGATAAAGGGCTGGCCCCCGCGGCCGAAGACGTCTTTGAATTTTGCGTCCGTGTCCGCGGTCACGTCAATGGTCCGGCGCAGATCCGTGTGCAGGTTGTGCCGGATTTCCATGTAGCCCGGCGCGGTGTTGCCCCGCACATCGGCCCTGGGCTCGGGCAGGGTGACCGTGTTGAGGTTGGCCGGACATTGGGGGTTTAATGCCCAGTCCGGGGTAAAGGCGGGCAGGAATTTTTCCACGTCCGCCTGTTCCGGAATATCAAAGGGCATGTAGGTGTGCGAAAGGATATAGCCGTCATAGCAGACCATCACGGGTGCGCGAACGGTTTCGGCAATGGCAAAGGCCTGGATCACCGTGTCGATGATCTGCTGATGATCGCAGCAATAGATCTGGATCCAGCCGGTGTCGCGCTGGCTCATGGCGTCCTGGTGATCGTTCCAAACGGTCCAGGGTGCGCCGATGCCGCGGTTGACAACACACATGACAATGGGCAGCCGGGCGCCCGCAGCCCAGTGGAGCTGCTCGTTCATGTAGAGCAGGCCGTTTGCGCTGGTGGCTGTAAAGGCGCGCGATCCGGCGCTGGATGCGGCAATGCACACGGACAGGGCGGAATGTTCGCTTTCCACCGGGATGTACTGGGCATCCATTTCCCGGGAATCCACCAGTTCCGATAGTTTTTCTGTTAAAGGCGTCTGCGGGGTGATGGGGTAGGCGGCCACCACCTGGACGCCGGCCAGTTTGACCCCCATGGCTGCTGCAACATTGCCCGCTTCGATAATATGCATGAGCTTACTTTTCCTCCATGAGAATCAGGGTTTCCTCCACCATTGTGATGGCGTCAGCCGGGCATTCCTCGGCGCAGATCTCGCATCCCTTGCAGTATTCATAATCAATGGTGGGCGGGATGGTTTTGGTGATCACTCCGTCGGGACAATACAGCCAGCAATTAAAACAGGCCGCCTTGTTGCGCTTGGCCGGGATGCACTTGTCCAAATCAATTACCGGGCGAAGCACCCGCCATGATCCGGTCCGCCCTCCGTCGCCGGGTCCGGGCTCGCTGTGGGATGTGCGGCAGGCAAATTTTTCCTGCTTTTTGGAATCATTGCCGGAATTACCGGGATTTTTCACGTCATTCATCAGGCCTCTCCAATCAGCGTATGCGCATGGGTCATGCGGGCGGCTTCGGCGTTTTTCTCCGGGTTTTTCCCGGCAAACTCCGCTTCTATGGCCCCGGCCAGGGTGTCCATGTCAAGGATTCCGGCGGCTTTGGCAAATGCGCCGATGATGCCGGTATTGACAATTCCCGTGGGCAGCCCTGCGTTGGCGGACATGGTGGTGACATCCGCAGTGGCGATTTTCATTCCCGGAAAATTAAAGGTTTCCGGCGGCCTGGGCGAGTTGATGATAATCAGCCCGCCGGGTTTGAGCCCGGCGGCCACGTCCACTTCCTCCACCAGAAGGTGATCGAGCACAAGCACCATGTCCGGCTCCGTGATGGGAGACAGGTCATAGATTTTGTTTTTTGATATTTTCAGGGAGGTCAGCACGGGTGCGCCTCTTCGTTCCGTGCCAAAGGTCGGGGCCATGACCACCCCGCCGTAGCCTGATGTAAAGGCGGCATTGGCAACGATCTTGGCCGCCGTGATGGCCCCCTGACCGCCTCGGCCGTGCCATCGGATTTCGATGATGTCGTCTCGCATGATTCCTGCTTGTTTTTTTATGGTTGATGATATGATGCGCCTGTAAAAAGTTTTTTTACAGGTAGTGTTAAGTTTTGATGGCGCCGTAACAAGTCCAATATCTGCGTTACGCGCAATTTCTCAGAATTTCACGTACGGCTAAGTACGCTGCATTCTTCGAAATTGCGCAAGCCTTGATCTTGAACTTTT
>NZ_JBSRLA010000073.1:0-14880 GCF_055149105.1 Desulfosalsimonas sp.
CGGTCACAAGGGGCTTTAGCACATTCCAGGAATCCGCCGGGGCCACCCCGGAGACCATGATCAGCTGCAGTGAAAGATTCATGAGAGTGACCAGGTAATTGGAAGCGGCCACAGCAGATGCGTGATAAAGCCGTTTGCAGTCGGTCCGGATTTCAAACGGGCTGGCCCCGAGGCTTTCGGCAATCTCCCGGGCTGCGGCAACAGCCGGTTCCTGACCCTCAACAGCCATCATGATCCCGGCAAAGGGATTTTGTTCGATGTTTTCATCAGCAAAGCTCTGGAGCGGATGCAGGCTGCCGATTTTCGCACCACAATCGGCAACTGCGGCCAGTTCCGTTGACGGCAGGGCCCCGCTGCAGTGAAGCACCACTGTGTCCTTGCCAACGCCCTTGTATTCGGCGATTTTCTCCGCTGTTTCCCGGATGGCGCCATCAGGGGTCGTGATCAGGACGATATCCGCTCCGGGTGTGACATCCCAGGGTTGAACCGAAGCCGGGGCACTGGATCCGGCGGCTTCAGAAGCCCGTTTTGCAGAAGAAAGACTGCGGCTGGCAAATCCCGCAGGCCGGTACCCTGCTGCTGCAAGGTACCGGGCCATGGCGGTTCCAACCCTTCCGCAGCCCACAGTGGTAAAACTTTTTTTCATATCCCGGCCTCCCCTTTTGTCAGGATTTTTGTTGAACCGTAAAGCCAATGAATTATAACATATTCATTCTCATGTGCATTTCAAACCGCATCCAAAGTTGATGGCACCGTAAAAAGTCTAATTTCAGATGGTGCCGTAAAGTTCAAGATCAAGGCTTGCGCAATTTCGAAGAATGCAGCGTACTTAGCCGTACGTGAAATTCTGAGAAATTGCGCGTAACGCAGATATTGGATTTTTACGGCGCCATCAAAACTGGGGGCCGGCAGCGCAACAGCAACTTATCGGTTCTCCTGGATCTGCAAGATCATTTTATAAACCCGGCCTTTTGGCAGGTTGTATTTCCGGGCAAGCTCTGCTGCAAGCTTTGAGGGAGAAACCATTTGCCCGGCCAGGGCGGTTTCAATTTCACATTGGATCTCCCGGTCCACTTCCCCGGTATCCCGGCTGTCTTCAGTAAAGCCGGAAACCAGCACGGTGATCTCGCCCTTGATGGATTCGCGCCGGCTGATTTCATCGCGCAATTCGGAAAGGCTGCCGCGTAAAAACTCTTCGTAGCGCTTGGTGATCTCCCGCGCCACCACCGCCGGACGGTTTCCCAGATAATCGATCAAATCCTGCAAAAGCGCCTCCACCCGCCTCGGAGATTCATAGAAAATCAGGGTCTGCCGGGCACCGGACAGGCGGGTGAGCAGTTCCTGCCGCTGCTTTTTCTTTTTGGGAACAAACCCTGCAAAGCAGAAACTGTCTACGGCCAGCCCGGATACGGACAGGGCGGCAACAGCAGCACACGCCCCGGGAATAGGCACCACTTTGATGCCCGTCTCCAGTGCCGCGGCCACAAGCCGGTAGCCGGGATCTGAAACCATGGGCGTACCGGCATCCGATACCAGGGCAAGCTGGCGGCCGGATTCCAGTTTTTGCAGCAGAAGCGGAATTCTTTGGGATTCGTTGTGTTCGTGACAGGAAAGCAAGGGGGTTTCAATGGCGTAATGGGCAAGCAGCCTTGCGGTGTGGCGGGTGTCTTCAGCGGCGATAAGATCTGCGTTTTGCAGCACTTCCACGGCCCTGTAGGTCATATCTCCCATGTGGCCGATGGGTGTGGCCACCACGTAAAGTATGCCGCCTGCCGGGTTTGGCCGGGTTGTATTCATGAAGACCTATCCGTAGGCCAGGGCAAAGGCATTGGCAATGATTTCCACCCGGCAGTGTTTTTGCCCGGCATCCACGCACACCACGTCAAAACGCGCCTTTTTGTCGGTCTGGCGTTTCTGCTTGAGATAGCCCAGGGCCACCCTGGAAATCTTCTGCTGCTTTATCCGGTCCACAGCCGCCTTGGAAGGTCCGAAGCGGTCCGAGGATCTGGACTTTACTTCCACAAATACGATGGTTTCACCCTGGCGGGCAATCACGTCGATTTCGCCAAAGCAGTTGCGGTAGTTTCGGTCCAGGATCTGATACCCGTTTTTTTTTAAATGGGCAATGGCCAGGGATTCCCCCAGACGCCCGAACTTTTGGGATTCGATTGCCATCTCAGGTGCTTTCTGAAAAACCGGTAAAGCAGGCGGTTCTTTCCGGATTTGGGCTGAAATACCGGTGATTGTGGCGGTTCACCCCTTTAAAGCTGCGGCGGTGAATGGGGCACCAGCCGTGCTCTTCCAGTGCCCGGGCGTGGGCCCGGGTGGGATAGCCCTTGTGGCCGGAAAACCCATACTCCGGATAATCCAGGCTGTATCTTTCCATAATCCGGTCACGGGTGACCTTGGCCACAATCGAGGCCGCGGCAACGGAAATGCTGCGCAAATCCCCCTTGACAATGGTCTGTTGGTAAATTTCTGCGCCAATGGGCCACTGGCCGTCTATCAGCAGGCAATCGGGTTCGGGGCAAAGATTGTCCACAGCCATGGACATGGCCTGAAGCGAGGCCTGCAAAATATTGATCCGGTCGATTTCAACAGGGTCCACAATGCCGATGCCAACGGCCCTTGCATTTGCGTAGATCTCGTCATGCAGCCGCAGCCGGACCTTGGGAGAAAGCCGCTTGGAATCGGTAATGCCGGAAACGGCAAAATCGTCTGAAAGCATCACCGCTGCCGCAACCACCGGGCCGGCAAGGGGGCCGCGGCCCACCTCGTCGATTCCGGCAATACGGCAATATCCCTGACTTTGCGCCTGGTGCTCGAACTGCCGGATCGATTCGGCCATGGACAATTTCCTGATAGTACTTACTTGCGGCGCAGCTTCATTCGTGCCGCCTTTTCCTTCAGCCCGCGCAGGTAATAAATCTTGGAGCGCCGCACCCGTCCTTTTTCCACCACTTCCACCTGCTCAAGGGCCGGGGAATGCAAGGGAAAAATTCGTTCCACGCCAATGCCGTAAGACACTTTTCGTACTGTGAAACTGGCGTTGATCGTGCCCTTTTTCATGGCAATGACCACGCCCTGGAAAACCTGGATCCGCTCTTTTTCCCCTTCCCGGATCCGGACGTGCACCTTTACCGTATCCCCAGGCTCAAACCCGGTGATATCCATTCTGAGCTGTTCTCTTTCAATCTGTTTGATCGCGTCCATAATCGCCTCGCAATAGGGTTTGTCAGACCCGCCGGAAAAGGGCCGGGACCTGAAACGTTTAAATTCTGATCCTTAAAATTGATGGTTTCGTAAAAACCAAGTTTTCAGATGGCGCCGTAAAAAGTTCAAGATCCAGGCTTGCGCGATTGCCGAAGAATGCAGCGTACTTATCTGTACGTGAAATTCTGAGGAATCGCGCGTAACGCAGATATTGAACTTTTTACCGCGCCATCAAAATTCGCCGCCCAGAAGCCGGTCAAGCATTATGGCGGCTGCCGAACGCACGGAAAGATGATTATACCCCGATCCGGTTGCAATCGGCGCCAGCCGGAAATCCGCCTCATTCATGAATTCAGCCGTCAGTCCCCAGGCCGTGCCCAAGGCCAGCACCCAGGCGGCATCTTGCTTGGCCAGGGCCCGGCTGAGTTCCGGATATCCGATCTGGTCCGGGCTGTCTGCCGCACTGGTGGCCACCACCCGTACAGGCAGATCCTCCTGCCGGCAGATCTCTGTTGTCACCTGGTTTAAGCTTTCCCGGATACGGATCAAAGTCAGGGCCCGGCTGCGGTCCGGGTTGTACACAGCACCGGCACCGTCTGTCCAGTGACCGATGATCTTTCGGGCAAAAGCCTGCTGATCCTCCAGGGGGGTGACCACATAAAATCCGCTCACCCCGTATGTTCGGGCGGCCCTGGCAATATCATGGAGATCAATGCTGGTAATCGCCGAGGCAATGGTACTGCCGTCCTTGCTCCTGACCGGATGATGCAGCAGGGCCAGGTAAAGCTTAATCCGATGCAAGGGCTTCAAGTCGGCGGCACCATTTTTGAACAATCTTTTTTTCCGGCTCTGTCAGCCCTGTCTGCTCCAGCAAATCCGGGCGCTTTAAAATCGTTCGCAGCAGCGCCGATTCCCTGCGCCAGTCCTCTATGGCCCGATGATTGCCCGAAAGCAAAACTTCGGGCACCTGCTTTTGCTCAAAAACCCCGGGCCGGGTGTAATGGGCGTGCTCCAGACGGCCGGCTGAGAAGGAATCGCACTCTGCCGCATCCGCTGCTCCCAGCACGCCGGGAATATGCCGGATCACCGCATCCATGACCACCATTGCAGGCAGTTCCCCGCCAGTTAATACATAATCGCCAATGGAGATCTCGTCATCCACATATGTCTCGCAAATCCGCTCATCCAGTCCTTCATACCGGCCGCAGACAAAAATCATCTCTTTGCAGGCCGCATACTGCCGGGCCGTGTCCTGATCAAAGCGCCGGCCCTGGGGGGTGAGCAAGACCACCGGCGCTTCGGGCAGTTCGGTTTTGGCCTTTTCAATGGCAGCTGCCAGGGGTTCGGGCTTCATGACCATGCCTGAACCGCCGCCATAGGGCCGGTCGTCTGTCACCTTGTGCCGGCCCTCGGCAAAATCACGGATATTGACGGGTTCCAGGCCAATTTTGCCGCTTTCAACTGCCCTGCGCATGATCCCGTGGCCGGCAAATGCATCAAACATTTCAGGAAAGATCGTCAATACGCAAAACCTCATCTTTCCCGAAATCCTTTCCTTCACTATCTTCGGCCCCGCGGATTTTGTGCTTCCCGGTTAAAGCCCCTCGGGAAGATCCACGACCATCTTGCCGTCTTCCAGGTCAATTTCCCGCACCACTTGTTCAATGGCCGGAATCAGCTGCTCGTTTTGTCCTTGCCTGACCACGAAAACATCATTGCTGCCGGTTTCAATCATGGATTCCACCCGGCCCAGAAAACCGCCGTCGGTTTCGTAAACCGCCAGCCCGATCAGATCACACCAGTACCATGTATCCGGCTCTGCAGGCGGCAGGGCGGATCGGGGCATAAAAAGGGATGCGCCGGAAACGGCCTCTGCGCTGCTTCGGTCGCCGACCTCTGCAAATCCAACGAGCAGGCCGTTTTTATGGGAACGGGCCGTCTCTATGCGGTATTCAGCAGGCTGGCGATCCGGGGCTTCAACAATTACCCGGGAGCCGGGCTGCAGATGGATTTGTTGATCCACATATGCAGCAACCCGGACCTCCCCGCGAATACCGTGAGGTCGGGTAATTTTTCCGATCAAAAGAAGCTTGTCCGGGTCCATGTGCAGACGGCTTTGATTATTCCTCGATAATCTCAAGAACAGTGCGCTTCTTGACCTTTGCCGAAGCGGCATTCAATATTGTCCGCATGGCCCGGGCAGTCCGCCCCTGCTTTCCGATCACTTTTCCCAGATCCTCCTTGGCCACTTTGAGCTCGAGGACCGCTGTCTGGCCGCCTTCCACCTCGGTCACGGTCACTTCATCAGGATTGTCCACAAGCGCCTTTGCGATGTACGTGATCAGCTCTTTCATTTGACCCCTCTCCTTCATAGAATGGCTGCTGGAATATTGGGATTCGCGGACAAGCTATTTTTTATGCTGATTTTACTGCTTCATAAAAACCCTTTTGCTTTAAAAGGCTGTTGACGGTGTCGCTGGGGATGGCTCCGTTATCCATCCAATGGGCGATTCTGTCGCTGTTCAGCGTCACTTCGTGGGGATCCACCATGGGGTTGTAGGTGCCCACGGTTTCCAGAAACCGGCCGTCTCTGGGATAGCGGCCGTCTGCCACGACAATGCGGTAAAACGGTTTCTTTTTCGCACCATGCCTGGACAATCTGATTCTTACTGACATTTTCCTGCCTTCCTTGTTAAAACGGCATCATGTTCCGGGTCATTGCCCGCATGCCGCCCTTGTTGAATTTCTTCATCATCTTTAACACCTGGGAGTAATTTTTCAGGAGCTTGTTGACGTCCTGAACTTTTGTCCCGCTTCCCTTGGCAATCCGTTTTCTTCTGCTTCCGTTGACAATATTGTGGTTGCGCCGCTCGGCCGGGGTCATGGAGTTGATGATCGCCTCGATGCGCACCAGTTCGCGTTCGTCAACGTCTAACTTGTTTAGCTGCTTGCTCTTGTTTGCACCCGGGATCATCTTGATCAGATCATTGAGCGATCCCATCTTTCTCACCTGGGTCATCTGGTCCCGGAAATCCTCCAGGGTGAACTCGTTTTTCCGGAGTTTCTTTTCCAGGTCAGCGGCCTTTTTTTCATCCACCGCATCCTGGGCCTTTTCAATAAAGGAGAGCATATCACCCATGCCCAGAATCCGGGATGCCATCCGGTCCGGATGAAACTCTTCCAGGGCATTGGTTTTCTCCCCGACACCGATAAACTTCACCGGCTTGCCGGTAACCGCCTTAATGGACAAGGCCGCCCCGCCCCTGGCGTCGCCGTCCATCTTGGTGAGCACGATGCCGCCAAGATCCAAAGCCTGGTCAAATGACTCGGCCATGTTGACCGCATCCTGGCCGGTCATGGCATCGGCGATCAGCAGAACATCCGAGGGCTCGATGGCTTTCTGGATCCGGGATAGCTCGTTCATCAATTCCGAATCCACATGCAGCCGGCCCGCGGTATCCAGGACCAGCGTATCACAGCCTTCAGACGGCGCCTTTTGCCGGGCTTTCTGCGCGATTTCCACCGGATCCATGTCCGGGCTGGAATCAAATACCGGCACTGACAGCTGCTCGCCGAGCTTTTTGAGCTGATCAATGGCCGCCGGCCGATACACGTCCAAAGGCACCAGATACGGTTTTTTGCCGTTTTTGCGCAGATGAACCGCAAGCTTTCCGGCCGTGGTGGTCTTGCCCGAGCCCTGGAGCCCGACGAGCATCACGGCCTGGGGCATGGCCCCGGAAAGATTGAGCGCCTCGTTTTCCGATCCCATCAGGGCGGTCAATTCTTCATTGACGATCTTGATGACCTGCTGGGCCGGTGTCAGACTTTCAAGCACCTCCTGGCCGATGGCCCGCGCCCGGATATCTGCGATCAACTGCTTGACCACCCGGTAATGCGCATCTGCCTCCAGCAAGGCCATGCGCACTTCCCGCAGGCCCTCGTCAATGTTTTTCTCCGAGAGCTTGCCGTGACCCTTGAGTTTTTTAAAAACCGAATTGAGCTTGTCGCTTAAATTGTCAAACATAGAGCTGATTCTCGTATGGCCGCAAAAATGAATCCGTTGAAATTAATATTTACATCCTGGAATGTCAAGTATAATAATGTGTTTTCCAGTGCCCGGATAAACCGGATTTCTTTTAATTCATATTACATCCGAACCCGTTATGATTCAACCCCGAAAACAAGATAAAAAACCCGATATCCGCGATATCTCCCGGAACGAGCTGATTTCGTTTTTTGCCGGCCACGGCATGCGCAGCTTCAGGGCGGACCAGGCCCTGCAGTGGCTTTATGCCCGGCGGGTGCAACGCTTTGAGGATATGACCAACCTGGCAAAAGAGGCCCGGGGCCTTCTGGCGGATCATTTCACCATATCCCGCCCTGAGGTGCGCGACGTGCAGGTTGCCGAAGACGGCACATGCAAATTCCTGTTCGGCCTGGATGACGGCAATTGCGTGGAATCTGTGCTGATTCCGGAAAAAGACCATTACACGCTCTGCATTTCCACCCAGGTGGGATGCGCCATGGGATGCGCCTTTTGCATGACCGGAAAAACCGGTTTGATCCGAAACCTGAGCCGGGCCGAAATTATCGGCCAGGTTATTTCATGCCAGGACGAGGCGGCGGTCCGGGGTGGCATGCGCCTGTCCAACCTCGTGCTCATGGGCATGGGAGAGCCCCTGGCCAATTATGACAATGTTGTTGCGGCCCTGGGCGTCATCACCGACGGCAACTGGGGCCTGAAATTTTCCACCCGGCGGGTGACCCTGTCCACGGCCGGCCTGGCAGAGCGGTTTGATGACCTTGCCGGAGATACCCGGGTGCGGCTGGCCGTCTCTTTAAACGCGGCAGACAACACCACCCGGGACCGGCTGATGCCGATTAACAAAAATATTCCCATAGAACGGCTCATTGCGGCCTGCACCCGATACCCCCTGCCCCCGCGGGACAAAATCACGTTTGAATACATTCTGATAAAAGGCATCAATGACTCGGAAAAACACGCAAAGCAGCTTGCAAAACTGCTCCGGCCCGTTCGGGCCAAAATCAATCTCATCCCGTTTAACCCGCATCCGGATACATTGTTTCAGCGCCCGGAAAACGCTGCCATAGAGGCCTTTCAGTCCGTTCTCATAAAAAACAACTACACCGCCATTATCCGCTGGAGCAAGGGATCAGACATTGATGCGGCCTGCGGCCAGCTCCGGGGTGCTCACAGTGCAAAAGGCCCTGACTGCAGCAGTGACCGATAGGGACCGCCCGCGCATGGCTTTCTTGTTGATTTTCGCAGTGCAGGAACTTTAAGGCAGGAAAAATTGCTTGCGGCAAATGTTTTTATTGACAAACGCGTTTTTGCCATTTAATTTATCATAACATATTCGATTTGCATTCGAATATGGTACAAAGTTGGGTCCAGCAATTCGGGGTACGCGATTTCGTTCAAGCAAAGCCTTCCGAAGCAGCGCCTGAAAGTTTGTACGGATAACTTATGAAAGGAGGTGGCTCGTTTAATGGAAGGTCGGGTAAAATGGTTTAATGAAAAAAAAGGCTACGGCTTTATCGAAACCGATGAACACGGCGATGTATTTGTGCATTATTCAAACATCGACGGCTCCGGTTTCCGAACCCTGAATGAACTGGATCGCGTAACCCTGGAAGTACAGGACTCCCCCAAAGGGCCCCAGGCGATTAATGTAAAGCGCATCTAAACTGCACCACATTCATCAATCGCCCGAAAAAATGCTTTTTCAAGCCGGGACCGGCAACGGTCCCGGCTTTTTTTATACTTATTCGGAATTCGGATCCGTCTGGCCCTGATCCTCGAAACGCTGCTTGAGAAGGCGGCCCAGATCTGTTTCAGCAGACTCTGTGCCGGTCTGGGTGCTTTTTTTACCGTCTCCGCCCGCATGCGATTTTTTTTCATCCCGCAATGTCAGCCGGATTTTGCGATCCGACGGCAGCACTTCAATGACTCTGGCCTCCACATCCTGACCCGTCCGGAAGCTCTCCAGGGGATTTTCCCCCTGCCCGTGGGGCAGCTCCGAGAGATGGACAAGCCCCTGGATGCCTTCCTCAATTTCCACAAAAAGTCCGAATTCGGCAATATTGACCACTTTTCCGCTTACCTGTGTACCGGGCGCGTATTTTTGGGGAAGTTCCTGCCACGGATCCGGGCTCAGCTGCTTGATCCCGAGGTTGACGCGCTGATTTGCCCGGTCAATTCCGAGAATCTTGGCCTGCACGGTCTGGCCCTTGCGAAAATGCTCGGCCGGCTTGACCGGCTGGGTCCATGAAATATCCGAGGCATGGACCAGGCCGTTGATGCCCTCCACGATTCCCACAAACAAGCCAAAATCCGTAACCTTTTTAATCCTGCCTTCGATCACCGTGCCAATGGGATAATTCTGCTCCAGGGTATCCCATGGATTGGGGCTCAACTGCTTGACCCCGAGCGAGACTTTTCTGCCCTCGGCATCCACATCCAGGACTTTCACCGTGATGGACTCGCCTGTTTCATATAGCTTTGAAGGATGCTGACGAACAGGGGTCCAGGACAGATTGCTTACATGAACAAGCCCGGTGATGCCGCCGAGATCCACAAACAAACCGTAATCAGTGATATTGGTGATGGTTCCCGCCACCACGTCGCCGATACGGAGTCGCTGTATGGCCTCTTCCTGGTCCTTGCGGCGCTGGGCCTCCACCAGCACCCTCCGGGAAATCACCACATTTCTTTCCGACTTGTCAAACTGAAGGATTTTAAACTCGTGGTCCGTGCCGATCCATTCATCCGGATTTTTTGCCGGCTTGATATCGAGCTGGGATGCCGGCAGAAAAGCCCGAATGCCGATATCCACAAAAAATCCGCCCTTGACCCGGGATATAATACGTCCCTTCACGGTTCCTTCAGCTTCGAAAATTGCGCCCAGTTGCTCAAGAAGCTTTTCAGTGCGCACTTCCTCCCGCGACAGGATGGGATATCCGTCTTCATCCTTGCCGGCAAAATACACTTCCACCCGGTCGCCCACCTGCAGGTGGACCCTGCCGTCTGCATCGGCAAATTCCCTGGCCGCAACCTCGCCTTCATACTTGTAGCCGATATCCAGCAGAACCTTGTCACGTTCCAGACCAACGACCTCGCCTTCCACAACCTGGCCGCTTTCCACCGGCCTGAAACTCTCCTCGTACATGGCCATCATCTCGGCCATGCCCGGACCTTCTTCATCCGGTGCCCCGGAAGTATTGTCAGTATTCATATCTTTATCTTCATGGTTGAAATCTTCGATGTCATGATCATCCATTTTTTTGCCCGCCATGGATATATCCACCTCCAGAAAAAGTAATCCGATAAGCCCGGTCAATGCCGGACCATGCCTTCAGACAATGTCTGCCCTGCTTCAAGCAGAAAATACAGCAAACACAACGGATAATAATTTTAAGGTAAACATGGGGTGTAAAAATGCAAGGCAGCCGGCAAAGCTCTTTAGCGTGCCCTGGAAAGTGTTCGAAATAGCCAAACAGCATTCAGGGTTGATTTTCTTTTTAAAATATTCTACGAAATATACGTACATAAAACCGGCTGCCGTGATTGATTAAAACGGCGTGGACAGCGTTTAACCCCTGATTCAACATGGACAAAAACAGGAGGCAATGGAAGCGCAATGGAAACAAGGTTCTGGCACAAAAATTATGACTACAACGTTCCGACCTCGGTCCGGTATCCCCAGATTCCGGTTCATGAACTGGTCCACCTTGCTGCAAGCATCGTTCCCGACAAACCGGCCACAAACCTCTATGGCTCGGAAATCACCTTTAGTGAGCTGCGGAAGCAAATTGTGCGCATGGCCAATGCCCTTGCCGGGCTGGGGGTCAAAAAGGGCGACCGGGTCGGTGTTCATCTCCCAAACTGTCCCCAGTACATCATTGCCTATTATGGGGCCATGTCTCTTGGCGCCATTGTTGTCAACCTCAATCCCATGTATACTGCGGAAGAACTCAAGGGGCTTTCGGAAAATACCGGTCTGAAAACCCTGTTCACCCTGGATCTGGTGCTGCCCAATGTCCGGACCCTTTGTCAGTCCGTGGAAATAGACAACATCATTGTCACCCGCGTCACCGATTATATTGACGGTTTTGGCGTAAGCACACCCCGGGAACTGGAACTGGAACAAGGCTGGTATCATTTTTCCCAGCTGCTTGACAGCTGCACCAACACCGTGCCGCCGCGGATATCGGTCACCCCTCAGGATCCGGCCCTGATTCAGTTTACCGGCGGCACCACCGGGCTTCCCAAGGGCGCAGTGCTTACCCATCGCAACATTCTGGCCGCAACCATGTGCGCCAACCTGTGGGGTGCCCACCTGAATGACAACACCCCGGTGGAAAAACGCAATGTACTGGCCATGCTCCCGTTTTTCCACGTATATGGCGATATTGTGGTTTTAAACTGGGCCATGTTCGCCTGCGCCACCATGATCCTGGTGCCGCGCTTTGATATCGAAGAAATCATGGGCATGCTCGAAAACATTCCCAGAATCCAGTTTTTCCCTGCCGTACCCACCATGATCGGCGCGATTTTAAATCACCCCAAAGCCGAGTCCATGGAACTGGACCGGAAATTCAGCCTGTTAAACAGCGGCGGCGCCCCCTGCCCGGTCAGCCTCATTGAGCGGGCCAGGGATTTAAACATTTCTTTCAGCGAAGGCTGGGGAATGAGCGAAACCAGCGCAATGGGCATTGCCAATCCCAACCTCGGACTGAAAAAACCCGGCAGCATCGGCATTCCCATCCCGGACAACGATGTCAAACTCGTGGATCCCGCCGACGGGGTCACCGAGGTCAGGCAGGGCGAACGCGGAGAACTGCTGCTCAAGGGACCTCAGGTCATGACCGGCTACTGGAACAACCCGGAGGAGACCGCCAACCAGCTAAAAGACGGCTGGCTGTATACAGGGGATGTGGCCATCCAGGATGAAGACGGCTACATCTTCCTTGTGGACCGGACAAAAGACATGATCATTGCCAGCGGCTATAACATTTATCCAAGAGAAATCGACGAAGTGCTCTACCGGCATCCCAAGGTGGCCGAGGCCGCGGCCGTGGGCGTGCCCGATGAATACCGCGGCGAGACCATCAAGGCCTTTATCACCCTGAAATCCGGAGAAACGGCAACAGAAGAGGAAATCATGGAATTCTGCAAAGACAAGCTTGCGGCCTACAAGCGGCCCAAAATGGTAGAATTCCGCGACAGCATTCCCAAGTCCGCCGTGGGCAAGGTGCTGCGAAAAAACCTGCGGGCGGAAGAAGAAGCCAAGGCCGGCAAAAAGAAATAATGGCCCTTATTTGAAACAAAAAATGACTTTCAAAGCTGTTTGCTGAACTCAATACAACGAGACGGAAAACAGATCCGGATCTTTTTTTACTCCAAAAAAAATTGCGCCTCCTGCCGAACTTGCCGCAGGGGGCGCAATTGATCTTTTTGTAGAAAAATTTACTCTGGGAAAAGTTACGCCAGTTTCTTGCCCGCACCCGGGCCCGGGGCCAGGGCGTAAATCTCTTCAATTTGGATGATCACCGCGCCCTTGGATTTCAGCGGCGCACCCACCTTGTTGCCCAGTTCCTCGATCCATTTGGCGGTTTCTTCAAAACGCTGCCCGGAGGTCTCAATGGTCGCCGATCCCTTGATCTGGTATCCCTCATGGCCCTCCCAGAAAGACACGGCCACCTTTGGATTGGACTTGAGATTGGCCAGGGTCTTGTTGAAAAACTGGTCAGAGATCAAAATGGTTTCATCATCAATGATTTTTTTGGCCCCTACGGGTACGGCATTGGGGGCACCGTCTGCGGTAGCGGTTGCCAGTATAGCGGTGGGTACCTTGTTAAACAATTCCTGCATCCGCTCTGTCATTTTTGCCATGATCGGTTTCCTCCTTTTTCTGGTTTCCTGTAATCCTCGTGTATACGATAAACCATGAGAAAATAAAAAGCATTTACTCAAAGTAATATGATCAATGATCCGGGATCTGTCAAGGTATGGATTGCGTTGCAATCCGAATCTAACCATGATACAGGCAAAACAATACAGCAAGTCAAAACAAT
The DNA here is from genome assembly GCF_055149105.1 of Desulfosalsimonas sp. Taxonomy (NCBI): domain Bacteria; kingdom Pseudomonadati; phylum Thermodesulfobacteriota; class Desulfobacteria; order Desulfobacterales; family Desulfosalsimonadaceae; genus Desulfosalsimonas; species Desulfosalsimonas sp. The sequence goes on from NZ_JBSRLA010000073.1 coordinate 13,312, forward strand.
TGCAGCCCGCGCCTGCCAGGGCGCCCGTATGAGGTGCAGACAAACAACATGAGCCGGCCCAGATACCGAAACGAGCAATTCAGCCATATCAGCGATGTGCTCTCCGCACTGGTGGGGCAGCTCCGCCGGGAATCGCATTCGGATTTGTCCCGGATTCAGCAGATCTGGCAAAACGTACTCGATCCCGTCATCGCAGAAAACAGCCGCCCGGCCGCCCTGAAAAACGATGTTTTGCTGGTGCATGTGGCCAGTTCCACTGTCACCCAGCAGATGCGCTTTCTTACTCCCGGGGTCATCGAGCAGATCAACCGGGTCATGGGAGAAGGCCGCATCCGCCGGATCCAGTATAAAATCGGCACTGTGTCATCTTCGGCCGACTCATGAACCAGCCTGCTGATCTCACATCTGACACGTTTTTCAACGGATCCATCTCGGTAAAACAGCCGCCCGGCGGATACCGGTTTTCCATTGATGCGGTGATCCTGGGCAACCTGGCGGCAGTACAGGCAGACGACCGGGTCCTGGACCTGGGCTGCGGCTGCGGGGTCATCCCCTTGATTCTGGGCTACAGGAATCCCGGCATCGGGCAGGTGTTCGGCGTTGAAATCCAGGCGGAGCTGGCCGGCATTGCCCGATTAAATGCATCAGAAAACCACATGGACAGCCAAATCCACATTCTGCACCAGGACATGAAAGCCGTTGTTCCTGAAGACACCGGCGGCACAATGGATGCGGTTGTCTGCAATCCACCTCATTTTGCAAGACATTCAGGCCGCATCAACCCGGATTCCCAGCGCGCCGTGGCCAGGCACGAAATCGCAGTCACCCTGGCTGATGTCACTGCCGCAGCCGCCCGGATGCTGGCCCCGGCAGGCCGGTTTACGGTGATATACCCTTGTGAACGCCTGGTGGATCTGGTTTCTGCCATGCGCACTGCGGGCATCGAACCCAAGCGCCTGCGCATGATCCATCCCAGGCCCGGGATTGAGGCCAAGCGCGTTCTGGCAGTGGGCATCAAGGGCAAATATCCGGGCATGAAAATTGATCCCCCGCTTTTTATCCGAAACGACCCGGATCATTATTCCCCGGAACTCCAAACCATGTTCGGGCCCTGAGCCGGTTTGCCAAAACCCCGCCAACTTTCCGTTTGACAAAAAAAGCAAATCCGGATAGTTTGCCGCATTATTCACACCAACGGCTTTCCCATCAAAGCCGTTATGCACAGCAGTTCGCGGAGAGGTGGCCGAGTGGCTGAAGGCGTCGGTCTCGAAAACCGGTGTCCCGTTTGCACGGGACCGTGGGTTCGAATCCCACCCTCTCCGCCATATATCCTTTTGAAATTATTAAATAAAATCATATCATGTGCAATTCCGGGAAAAGCTAAAATAACTATTTGGTATTGCGCTAAATTTAAACAATGAATTTGTGCAAACAATTTGCAAACACGCACGCAAACGAATATAGAAGCCTGTCAAATGGTTATCTTCAGTCTTTAACAGGTAAAACAAACTGAAATCATTTATAAAATTAAGCAGTCGAACCAGAAACATTCGCCAGCGTGGGGCGAAT
>NZ_JBSRLA010000074.1:0-14869 GCF_055149105.1 Desulfosalsimonas sp.
GGCTTGCGCAATTTCGAAGAATGCAGCGTACTTATCCGTACGTGAAATTCTGAGAAATTGCGCGTAACGCAGATATTGGACTTTTTACGGCGCCATCAGTTTTAAGTGATTAAGTGTTAAGTGAAATCAAGAGGTTATTTTTTTATTAGTTGTCGGTTATAGAAGATTCAGGACTTCCTTAGCGTGTGTTCAATGTAAGTCCGGCAGGGCATGTGCGGCAAATTGCAAATTCTGATGGGTTTGCTTAAAACTATTGAAAAAATCTATGGAAGCGATTTTCACATGGATCTCTGGCAGCTCAAAATCTTTAAAACAGTCATTGACCTGGAGGGGTTTTCCCGGGCAGCCGAAGCCATTCACCTCACCCAGCCCACGGTGAGCAGTCATATCCGGGACCTGGAAACCCACTTCGGCTGCCGGTTAATTGACCGGATGGGCAAAACCGCCAAGGCCACCCGGGCCGGGGAACTGCTGTATGAATATGCCGACCGGATGCTGAAGCTGGCAGCGGAAACCGAAAGCGCGGTGGCCGAATTTCTGGGTCATATCAGCGGCCAAATCGCCATCGGCGGCAGCACCATTCCGGGCGGCTATATTCTGCCCCGGCAGATCGGCGGCTTTACCCGCACCTATCCGGAGGTTCGAATCCGGCTTCATGTCAGCGACACCCGGCAAATCATTGATGACGTGCTCAACGGACGGCTGGATTTCGGCATGGTGGGTGCGGAAGCCGAAACCGACCGTATTGTCCAGAAAGCGCTGATCCGCGATGAAATGCGGCTGATTGTGCGGGCCGATCATCCCTGGGCCGATCGCAGGGAAATCGATCTGGACCGGCTCTGCAGCCAGCCCTTTTTGCTCCGGGAACCCGGATCCGGCACGAGAAAATCCCTGGAGCAGCAGCTGGCCAGGGCCGGGTTCAATATGGACAGCTTCACTGTAGCGGCTGAACTGGGCAGCACCGCCTCGGTAATTCAGGGCATCAAAAGCGGCATGGGCATCTCAATTCTGTCGCCCATTGCCGTGGAAGACGAGCTCAAAGCCGGGTCCTTGAAAGCCCTGGCTGTAACCGGGCTGGATCTCTTCCGGCACTTTTACCTCACCACCCTCCGGGAGCGGACCCCGTCGCCTGCCAGCCGGGCCCTGATGGATTATCTGGAAAAACAGATGGCCCCGGCTTGACCGGCGGCCGGGGGTCTGGTAAGGGGAAGCCAACCTTTGGGAAAAACCGGGACATCATGGATCAACACGCCTTTTTAAAAAATATCGCCATTGTTTTAAACCGGCCAAGGTACCCGGAAAACATCGGGGCCGCGGCCCGGGCCATGTGCAACATGGGCCTGGGGCGCCTGATCGTGGTCAGCCCGGAAAATTTTGACACCAGCCGGATTCTCACCCTGTCCACACACGCGGCCGCAGGTGTGGCAAACGCCATCGAAGTCTTTGATGATCTGCAGACCGCGCTTGGCGGTTTCAGCTACGTGGCCGGCACCACAGCCCGGCTCGGGGGGCGGCGGCAGGTTCTTTCCTCACCGGAAAAAACAGCAGCAAAACTGATTTTTGTCAGCGCACAAAACCAAGCGGCTGTTTTGTTCGGCCCCGAGGACCGGGGCCTGACCAATTCCGAACTGCGGTTCTGCCACGGCCTTGTCCATATTCCCACTGCCGGGTTTTCCTCCATCAACCTGGCCCACTCGGTAACCATTATGTGCTATGAACTGTTTAAGGCCGCGCTTGCCCCGCCAAAGACCTTTTCCCCGAAACTGGCCGACCGCAGACAGCTTGATGCCATGTACGCCCAGTTAACCGAGACCCTGGTGCGCATCAACTATCTGCAGCCGGAAAACCCGGATCACTGGATGGACCGGTTCCGGCGATTTTTCTCCCGCCTTCCCCTGCGCGCCGGGGAAGTGAGCCTGATCCGGGGCATCTGCCGGCAGATCAACTGGTATGCGGGCAAATGCTACAAAGACGGGAAAAACGGCAACCCTCCGGATCCGGCCCTTGACCTTGAAAATTCCGAGGATTCCTGAACCCTCCGTGTTTTTCCGTTCCCAGCCCGGCTGACGCCTGAATGAATTTCTTGACATCTCCCGGATTTCTCATAAAAATAGAAAAAGAAATCAACTCTGAATTTATCCGATTCTTTAACCAGCCCGAATTATAAGGAGGTGTTCTCATGGACAAAATTCTCCGCATCCAGATGGGTCCGGACCATCCCCCCAAAACTGTCACAGAACCCATAGGCGATTACGCCGGCTTTGGCGGCCGGGGCATGACATCGGCGGTGGTGGCCAAAGAGGTCCCGCCCCTGTGCCATCCCCTGGGTGCTGAAAACAAGCTGGTCATCGCCCCGGGACTGCTCAGCGGAAGTGCTGCAGCCATGTCCGGCCGGATTTCCGTGGGATGCAAAAGCCCGCTGACCGGCGGCATCAAGGAGGCCAACTCCGGCGGCCAGGCCGCCCAGGTGCTGGGCCGGCTCGGGTATGCGGCCATTATCCTGGAAGGAAAACCCGCAGAGGACAAACTCTATAAGCTCGTGGTAAACAAGGACGGCGTGGAGATCCTGCCGGCAGATGATTTAAAAATGCTCGGCAACTACGATGCCGTGGAAAAACTCACCTCAGAGTACGGCGACAAGATCTGCTGTCTGTCCATCGGCCAGGCCGGGGAGATGAAGCTGGGGGCCGCCACTGTGGCGTGCACGGACATGGAACTTCGTCCCTCCCGGCATGCCGGCCGCGGCGGGGTCGGCGCGGTGATGGGCAGCAAAGGGATCAAGGCCATCGTTCTCGATGACTCGGGCCTGTCCATGCGTTCGCCCAAGGATTCAGACAAATTCAAGGAAGCCAACAAGGCTTTTGTGGCCGGCTTAAAACAGCACCCGGTCACGGGCCAGGGCCTGCCCGCTTACGGCACCAACGTGCTGACAAACGTGGTCAACGAGGCAGGGGGTTACCCCACCTATAATTTTAAAACCGGCCGGTTTGACAAGGCCGCGGCCATCAGCGGCGAAACCCAGGCGGAAACCGAAACCGCCCGGGGCGGCAAGGCCACCCACGGCTGCCACCGGGGATGCGTGATCCGCTGCTCGGGCACTTACATGGACAAAGACGGCCATTACCTGACCAAGCAGCCCGAGTATGAAACCGTGTGGGCCCACGGCGGCAACTGCGGCATTGACGATCTGGACAGCATTGCCATGCTCGACCGGCTGGACGATGATTTTGGCCTGGATACCATCGAAATGGGCGCCACCATCGGAGTGGCCATGGACGCGGGTCTGGCGGAATTCGGAGATGCGGCCAGGGCCATCGAGCTGGTCAAAGAAGTGGGCAAGGGCACGCCCCTTGGCCGGATTTTGGGCTCGGGTGCGGGCGTGACCGGCAAGGTATTTGGCGTGGAAAGGGTACCTGTGGTCAAAAACCAGTCCATGCCCGCCTATGATCCCCGGGCGGTGCAGGGTATGGGGGTCACTTATGCCACCTCCACCATGGGCGCGGACCACACGGCCGGATACGCGGTAACCGCCAATATCATGGGCGTGGGCGGAAACGTGGACGCACTGAAGCCCGAAGGCCAGATCGAGCTTTCGCGCAATCTCCAGATTGCCACCGCAGCCATTGACTCCACGGGCATGTGCCTGTTTATCGCATTTGCCATCCTGGACCAGGAGGAAACCTTCCAGGCCCTGGTTGACATGATCAACTCCTTTCACGGCCTGAACTTCACAGGCGATGATGTCACGGAGCTGGGCAAAAAAATCATGAAGATGGAGCGGGACTTTAACGAGCGCGCAGGTTTCGGCCCCAAAGACGACCGGCTGCCGGCCTACTTCCAACAGGAACAGCTGGCGCCCCACAACATCACTTTCCAGGTCAGTGATGCGGATCTGGACACGGTGTTTGACTTCTGATTGCAGCAACCGTGTGAAAACCGACACAACGCGCCCCGGACGAAAAACCGCCTTTTTTCTTCGGGGCGCTTTTGTTGATGAGCCTGTAAAAAGACTTCTTACGATTCCATCTTTGTTGAAAAAGGACCAGATTGCGCTTATGACATCCGTTGCTGAGCCGTCCGTGGAAATGACCCTGATCGTGCCTCAAAACCGGCTTTCCCTCATGCGGCTTGTTTTCGGCTACGGCATCCGGTTTGAGGCGTCTGCCGGCACGCGGGTCAGCGATTTTTTGCAGCAGGCCCTGTGCACGGATGCCGACTATATTGAAAACCGGATACAGACCCTGTTCATGGACGGCCGGGCCGTGGACGACCCGGAATCAGAAGAGATTCACAACCCCTGCACCCTTGCGGTATCAGCGGCCATGCCCGGGGTGTTCGGGGCGGCCTTTCGCAAGCAGGGAACATACAGCGGACTGCGGCGGCATTGCAGCCAAATCCGGTCAAACCAGGAAAACCGGGTCAAACAGGGAGGGCTTGTTGCGGTCACGGTCAAATGCTTCAACCAAGTGGCTGCAGACCTGGGAGATGAACTGCTTGAATCGGGAGTGGTCATGGAGATCAAGGATTTTCTGGACTTCTGGGCCCGTCAGGGATCCATCCTTGAAAAAGACAATGCAGAGGTTTCGGTCAATAATACAAGGATCCATGCCGGAGAAGTGACAGAAATGCTTAGCCAGAAGACAGGCGCCCTGCGCCTTGAAATCCATGCCGCAAACGCACAGGGGCATTGAGCGGAATAGCCCGGGACCGCCGGGACATGGAGCTATCCGCCGCCCACGGGCGGAAACACCCCCACCCGGTCGCCTTCTGAAACAGCGGTGTCCAGGTCCTTGCGCACGCCGTTGACAAACACGATCTTGACCTCTTTTTCCGGGACCCCGAAGATTTTCAGCAAATCCCGGGCTGTTGCCCCGGAAGGGGCCGAAACAACAGCCTTTTTTTCCGCCCGGGCATCTTCAGGCAGGTATCGGGCCAGTGAGGCATACAGGTAAAAATCAATATTCATTTTCCATCCCCGTGCTGGTTAAGGGATTTTTCACACAAGGTGTCCATATGAATCCACACACAGACTCCCGCCTTGGCCGGACAGTGGCAGAAATGGCGGAAAAAATCAATGATCCGGCCAAAAGGCCCGTGCGGGTGATTTCCGAGGCCCGGGCGCAGAAGGCGGCAGATCTTTGTCAAACCGGCCTGGCACAGGTCTATATGGCCGCCCTGGAAGCCGGCATCTGGCCCGTGCGCTACATGCGAAACGCAGCAAGCCTTTCCACGCAGGAACAACTCAAACTGGCCAAATCCGGCATTGCCGTTATCGGCGCCGGCGGCCTGGGCGGTCATATCGCGGCCGGCGCCGCGCGCACGGGCATCGGGAAAATCACCATTGCCGATCCGGACGCATTTGCCGAATCCAACCTCAACCGCCAGGCAATGTGTTTTTCAGAAACCCTTGGCACAAACAAGGCAGAGGCCGCAAAGTCGATTCTGGCTGCAATCAACCCGGCGGTTGACGTGCGGGCTTTTACCGTGGCCATGGACCGGCAAAACGCAGAAGAGATTCTTGAGGGGGCGGATGCGGCAGCCGATGCCTTAGACAGCGTGGCTGCCCGGCTGACCCTTGCCGCCGCCTGCAGGCAGGCCGGCATCCCCCTGGTGCATGCTGCCATTGCCGGGTTTGAAGGCCAGATCATGACCGTGTTTCCCCGGGATCCCGGTCTGGAAACCCTTTACGGAAAACCGGATCAGCAAGGCGCTTCCGACCCGGCTCCCGAGGCCATGATGGGGGTTCCCGGGGTCACCCCGGCGCTCATGGCAACCCTACAGGTTATGGAAATCATCAAGGTTCTTTTGGGCCGGGGCCGGGTTCTGCGAAACCGGATGCTTTACGTGGATCTGGAAAATGCCGGATTTCAGGAATTTTCCTTTAACGGCGAACCAGACCCGTCCTGATTGTCCATCAATTGCCTGACCCGGTGCTCGATCTCATCTCTGACCTGCCGCATCACATCCATGGACTGGCCGGCCGGATCAGGCAGGTCCCAGTCCACATATGACACCCCGGGAATATAAGGGCACTGCTCGCCGCAGCCCATGGTCACGATCATGTCCGGCCGGGTGCCGGAAAGAACATCGTCTATGGAGCGCGGGCTGAGATGGACCATGTCCAAACCCTTTTCCGCCATGGCTTCCTGCATCATGGGATTGGCGGCCGGGACCGGGGTGCTGCCGGCGCTTAACGCATCAATGCGGCCGCCGGCAAGGTACCGGGCAAACCCTGCTGCCATCTGGCTGCGGCAGGCGTTTTCCCGGCAGGCAAACAGGATTTTTTTCCGGGCCAGAAGCGAATCCAGGCTTGCGGCGCAGGATTGGATGTCTTCGGCCACCCCGGGGTGATGGGTCAGATCGCCCGGGGCCTCGATTCTGCGGTAGACAATGGAATCGGTGTAGTCCGCGCCAACAGCGTCAAAAAAATACCGGGACGTGAGCTTCATGCCGTCAAACAGGTTTTTGCCCCTGGTGGCGCCCACGGAAAGAAGCAGACCCTTTCGCCAGGGCCGGCCCGGATCTTCCAGATCCAGGCGGTACTTTCGCGACCACAGGGCCTGGGTACGGTCAATGAGCGCCTTGATGTGCGCGGGAAAATTATAGAAATAAACCGGCCCGGCCAGGATCACCACATCGGCCCGGCGCAGCATGGAATAAATCCGGGCGGCCATGTCATCGTCTGCAAAAACGCAAATGCCTTTTTCCTCACAGTATCCGCAGCCGATACACGGCTCCACCCGCAGCATGCGGGCCTGAATCTTTTCGGTGTCCGAACCCTTTTCTTTAAGGTAATGAAGCAACCCATCCAGTAAAAAATTGGTGTTGCCCTTTGCCCGCGGGCTGCCCTGAAGACCCAAAACGTACATCATTCCTCCTGTTGTGTCCGGGTGATGGCTGAGACCGCCCTTTGGGCGAGTTCTCCAACAGAGACCCGATAAAGCTGCCAGTCTTCAAAAAATTCGATCACAGCCCGGTCTGAAGTCAGTGCATGAACCCGGTCGAGATTTTCCGGGCTGCCCGTATTGCCGGCTGCCCAGCCCCCGATGCCGCGGTGATAAGCATCATTCGAATCAAGAAACCCGGCGATATGCGGTGCTGCCCATGCGGCCATCTGCGGCCGGACCCGGGCCAGTTCCCCCAGGCCCCAGAGCAGCCCGCGCTGAAGACCCGGGTGTTCCAGAAAATTTTGTCCGGGATCAATGTAGGAGCACAAGACACTGGCGTATTCAGCGGCCAGCAGGGAATTTCGGGCCATGGCCGCGCCCATTGCCTCGGGCGCGCCCCAGCCGATGCCCCCGGACTCGTCATTTAGCATCCACATGAACCGGCGCATGATCACCCTTGCCGACTCAGGCTCTGCTTCGGCCAGATCCGCGGTGACAATGCCGGCGGCAGTAACTGCACGCCAGCGGATCAAGGCATCTGCTTCATAAAAATGCGATATCAAGGCATTAATGGCCTGCCTGGGCCGATGGCCGCCAATGCGGGCCATGGCCTTGTCCTGCCCGGAATCGGCCAGCACCTGCCGGATTTCACGTTTCAGGGCTCTGGCGCCGGTCACGGCTAAAATACCAGTATTTCGTAATCCTGGTCCCGAAAACCCGCAAAGGAGGGATGCCCGGACATGTCATCGAGCAGTTCCAGGCCCTGTTTTTGCGCAGATGCCTGGGTGCCCATCTGCTTGGAGCAGGCCCGGCACACCCCGGCCACCAGTTTTTGGTCGATAACCTTGCGCCACATTCCGTAAGTTGCTGTTTTTTCGTTTTCCAGGCCGGGCAGCAGCTTGGTGGCCTCGCCTTCCAGGACCACCTGGACATCATATCCACGCTCATGCATATCCAGGGTGTTTAACAGCACATGGGTAAAACACATGGGATCATCATTGAATACAAACAATGCCACTTTTTTCATGATTCCTCTCCTGCAGGGGCCTGAGGATTCCAGCGGATGCAGTCGGCCGGGCAGTGCTTGATGGCTTCATCCACGCATTCTTTCGGATAGAACGGCAAAGAAATCACCCGGACGTACCCGGCATCGGTCATTTCAAACACATCCGGGCAGAGATCCGCACACACGCCGCATTCAATACAATCGGCCAGTTCAACCTCAGGCTCAGCCTCAGGGGGGTTTGCGTTATTCATTGACGGCCTGTCCGATGCGGCGGCCGAAATCCACGCACTGTGCCACGGCATCGGCGTCGGGCACGTACTGGATCCGAAGGCCCTTATCAATGATCTGCAAGCCCATGGCTTCGAGCTCGGCCTGGATGATCTTCACGGATTCCCCGCTCCAGCCGTAGGAGCCGAATGCCGCGCCCAGACGATTTTTGGGCTTCAACCCCTTTACATAGGTCAACACATCGGCCACGGTGGGAAAAATATTGTTGTTTAATGTGGGCGAGCCGAACACAAAAGCCCGGGCATCGAGGAGCTCGGTCATGATCTCGCTTCTGTGGGAGCTGCGAATATGGATGGGCTTGACAGCGACCCCGGCTTCGGCGATGCCGTCGGCAATGGCTTCGGCCATGATCCGCGTGCTTTTCCACATGGTGTCATAGACCACCACGGCCTTGTTTAACGGCTCCTGTTGGCTCCAGGCAACATAGGCGTTGATGATTTTGGCCGGGTCCGTTCGCCAGATAATCCCGTGATCCGGACAAATCATGCGGATATCCAGACCCATTTGGGTTACCTGCTCCACCAGTTTTAAAATTTTAGGCGCATACAGCAGCAAAATATTGGCAAAATATTTCTTTGCATGGGGCATGACAGCATTGCCCATCACGTCATCAAACATTTCATAGCCGGCATAATGCTGGCCGAATGCGTCGCTGGAAAAAAGAATCCCGTTGGTCTTGTCAAAGGTAAACATGCTGTCGGGCCAGTGCAGCATGCGGGTCTCAAGAAACACCAGGTCCCGGCTGCCCAGGGAAAGCTCCTCGCCGTTTTCCACTGCCCGGTAGTTGAGGTTCTGGGAAAAATGCTGGGACAGGTTCTTTTTGCCCATCTTGGAGCACAGCACCGGCTTGTCTTCACCGATATAGTGCATCACCCGGGGCATTCCTCCGGAATGGTCCATCTCGGTATGATTGCTGATCACCATGTCAATTTTTTTCGGATCCACCACCTGGGCGATATTGGCCAGCAGCTGGTCGGCAAATTCCTTTTTGACAGCGTCAATGAGCACGATTTTCTCATCCACAATCAGAAAGGCATTGTAACTTGTGCCCTTTTCCGTGGAATATCCGTGAAAATCCCGGATATTCCAGTCATGTACGCCGACATGATAAACGCCTTTTGCGATCTCCACCGGTTTCATCCCCTGCGTCCTCTCTATTGCCTGTTTTTTTGATTTTTTTTGTCTTGATCGTGTTATGGGTTCAAACGCGTACAGATTGTAAAACCTGCATGGGCTTGAAAAAAGCAAACCGGTTTCAGGAGCTTTTCCCGGGCGGGAGTGCAAAATGCCTGAAACCGGTTTTACGGTTCTATGCCTGTTTTTCAAAATCCGCCTTGGGCGCACCGCAGACCGGGCATTCCCAGTCGGCGGGAAGATCCTCAAAACTTGTTCCCGCTGCAACGCCGTTGTCGGGATCACCCTGGGCCGGGTCATACACATATCCGCAAATAGTGCAAACATACTTGTCCATGTTTTTGTCCTCCTGTTGGTTCAGCTAAAAATCATTCCAGTTTGGCCGCCACCTGACGGCCGTAATCCTGTGCCATCTTGATGCCGCCGCCAAGGCTGCTCCTTTTGAGCATCAGCGGTCCGTCGACCATGTTCATGTGAAACCGATATTGCGGGTTTCGCCAGCTCGTGTGGCGTATACCACCAGCGCCTTTGCCATATTTTCTGCCCTTGTGACGGATTGCTATCGTTTGGACCCGATCCGGTCGTCACGGCCCGAATCCGCGCAATCCGGAGTGTAGCAGGAATTGTCCACGAATTCGCATTTTTCCTTGCATGACGGACACTGTTTCGGCGGCGCATCCGCCTCAAATGTGTATCCGCAGTTGCTGCATTTCCAGCTGGCCATAATGTGACCTCCTTTGCATGGTCTCGGTTGAAGGGCACTGATCCGGTGCCGGCGGGGAAATTATTTTTTAAGCTTGGTCAGTTCCCCGCTCAGCAGGCGGATATGCCCCATTTCTTCCTTGATGATATTTTCAAGCCGGTTTTTTCCGTATTTTTCCGGCACCAGTTCCTTCATGCCCAGATAAAGCACAATGGAATCTTTTTCCGCCTGGATGGCGGCCATTAAAATTTTTTCCATGGAAGATGTGTCAATGGGTTTTTCAAAAAACACGCGAATGTCTGCCAGGGCTTTGAGATAATTTTCCGCGTCTCCCTCTGGGTCAAATACGGTCTGGGTTTTTTCCTTTTCTTTTAACTCAGCGCGCATCTGCCCGAAAAGCCGCTTGTGATCTGCTTCCATATCCGCCAGATTGTTAAGCATTTCCTTATTTTTGGGGTCGTCCACATCCTGTGCGGCTTTGCGGTAAAACTGCTCTCCGTTTATCTCAATGTCCTCGGCCAGCTTAAAAACATCATCAGCGCTGAAATCAAATGCAGCCATCACTTCCTCCGTTGTCTTAAAGTTAACAAACCAGCACTTTTCACAAAAATAATGCCTATAATTTTTTTTGCCAGTCCCATGCCGGCTGACTGCTGCAGATGCCGGCCAAAAAGTCAAAGACGGTTACCGCCAGTTGCCTTTCTGCATGTGAGCGGCCTTTTCGGCTTCAGCCCGTTTGCGGATTTTGTAGCCCGCATCCCGGATCACTCCGTAAAGAACGCCGCAGCCCGCATCCTCCCGCTCGGCATCGCCATCATCGGCAAGTTCCAGCATGGCTTTGACAAGTTCCATTGTTCTTTTAATATTTTCGTTGGCCGGTTTCAATACCTGAAATCCATCATTTTTGTGAATGCTGGCATTTACTTTTGCGCTGACAGGGTTTGCAGCTGCTTTTGATTTTTCGCTGAATCATATATTAACAATATTACAACTTTCATGCCAAAACACTGCTGCGCCGGCCGGAAATTTTGGGAAACAACCTGTTTTCACGCAAAAAAGCAAACTTTCAAGTTAAATAAAATTTAATATAAAAACAAATTGTTATTTTTATAATAGGGATTGCGGCAGGAGATCATCAGGCCATGCAGACATATTCGGCAATGCAGGGATTTTGTTTTCTTTCTTTCGGTTTTGGTGTATCAGGGCTGTATCATGGTACAAAATTGTTTCATTCAATGGCCAAAACTCATTGCCGGCACGCTGATTTGCCGATACAAACGGTTTCTTGCAGACATCCGGCTGGCAACCGGCGAGACGGTAACGGCCCACTGTCCCAATTCCGGGAGCATGGCCGGATGCAGCCAGCCCGGAAGGCCCGTTTACATATCTGTTGCCGACAATCCCCGGCGCAAACTCAAATACACCTGGGAACTCATTGAAATGCCCGGCTCCCTGGTGGGCACAAACACCCTGGTGCCCAACCGGCTGGTGCGCAGATGTGCGGAATCCGGCGTGATCCCGGAACTGTCCGGATATGAATCCATCCGGGCCGAAGTGCGGGCCGGGGAGCACACCCGGTTTGACCTGATGCTGGAAAGCCGCCAATCCGGAAAATGCTGGGTGGAAATCAAAAACTGCACCCTGGTGGAAAACCAGACCGGATATTTTCCGGACGCGCAAACCCAGCGCGGCCGAAATCATCTAAAAGAGCTGCAGCGCCAGGCCGCAAAAGGCCACAGGTGTGTGATGTTTTTTTTGGTACAGCGCATGGACGCCGTGGCATTTATGCCGGCAGATCATATTGATCCCGCATACGGTGAGGAATTGCGAAGAGCTGTGAAAAACGGGGTGGAAATCCTGGTCTATGACGTGCACATGGACCTGGCCGGCATCGGGCTCAGAAATCGCCTGCCTTACTCGTTTTCCGGGACCGCCTCCGGATAATCCCGGATAAACCGGTACAATGTGGCCCGTCCCACTTCCAGCTGCCTGGCCGCCTTGACCTTGTTTCCCCCGGTTTTTTCCAGGGCCGCACGAACAGAGTCCACATCGAGTTTTTTGTCCGGCCCCCGGCGCTTTTCAGACGATTTTGCGCTGCGAAGCTCCAATGGCAGATTTGACGGCCGGATCACGCTGCCGCCGCACTTGACAATGGCAAACTGAAGCACATTCTGCAGCTGCCGGACATTGCCGGGCCAGTCATAATCGAGCATCATGCCCAAAGCTTCTTCGGAAACCACCTTTGGGGGTTCATCACCGTGCTCCCGGGCCGCATTGCGCAGGAAATGCTCAATGAGAAGCGGTATGTCATTTCTCCGCTCCCGCAGGGGGGGCAAATGGACCGGAATCACATTTAACCGGTAATACAAATCCTCCCGGAACGCTTCGGCCTGAATCTGTTTTTTCAGATCCTTGTTTGTTGCGCTGATGATGCGCACATCCACGCTCACGGTCTTTTCGCCGCCCACCTTTTCAAATTTTCCGGTCTGCAGAAACCGCAGCAGCTTGACCTGCATGGCATTGGAAAGCTCGGCGATCTCGTCGAGAAACACAGTCCCGTTGTGAGCCAGCTCAAAACGGCCCTTTTTGTCCCGTATGGCCCCGGAAAAAGCGCCCTTGACATGGCCGAACAGCTCGCTTTCAATGAGGCCTTCGGGCAGGGCCCCGCAATTGATGGGGACAAAGGGCGCCCCGGCCCGGCGGCTTTCCTGGTGAATGGCCTCTGCCACCAGTTCCTTTCCGGTACCGGTTTCCCCGGATATGTGCACCGGGTAATCATAGCCGGCCAGATCCCGGATCTGCTGAAAAATCTGGAGCATCTTGTAATCCCGGCCGATAATGCTGCCGAATCCCGACAATTCCCCGGCCTTGAACCGAAGCTTGAGCAATTCGGTCAGATCCTGCACAGAGGCCAGCACGCCCACGATAATACCGGAATCATCCCGGATCGGGGAAACCGACATTTCCGCCTTGCGGCTCTGGCCGTCTTTTGTCAGAATCGTGACCGGATATTCCATGTATTCGGGAAGATCCTGATGATTTTCCTGCTGATTTTCATCAAAAAGGCACTTCTGGCCGCAAAACGGCTGGCCAAACGCCTCGTGGCAGTCTTTGCCCAGCACCTCGTCGCGGCTGTATCCGGTGAGCCGTTCTGCCTCCTCGTTGAAAAAAAAGATCCTGCGATTCAGGTCATGGGCGATAATGCCTTCCTTTAAATGATCCAGTATCCGTATAAGATTCTGTTTTTCCGAAAGCAGCCGGGTGAGTGTGTCTTCAGACATAGTTGTTTTAAACCGTTTGATTCGCCTGGATCCATTTGTTTGCCGGCTGCAGCTGCAGCCGGCCGCAAAAATAAAAATCCCCTGCCCGGCCCCAAAGGCCGGAACAGGGGAAAAAGCATAGCACGTTACCGGTTCAAGTCAAGCAAATGTCTTATTTTGCGGCAATTTTGAAATTAAAACGCAAAAGCCAGCTGAGCGGTCACGGCATCGTTTTCATCATCGTTTTCATATTCCTCATGGAAATATTCCAGGGCCACGGATGTATGATCAAACACGTCCATGCTCACTGCACAGATGTAGCGGTCTTCTGCCAGAAACCCGCCTGCATCGTCTGTTCCCTGCCAGCCCACAGCCAGGGTGGTGTCTTTTTCCGCAAGGGTAAAACTATATCCCAGCTCCAGGTTCCATGCGGAAATCTCTTCCATTTCCATTATGTTGCCATTGTCCGTATACCCGGTGTCATCCAAGGCGGTCATGTACTCGCCGATAAGGGTCACCGGCCCTGTGGAAAAAACGGCATGGGCTGTGACCCCGCCCACGTAATCATCTACTTCATCAATGCCTTCATCGGATAAAAAGTCCTCCAATCCATCTGAATCAAGGATATTGTTGATATATCCCACCCCCGTATCCAGACTGAAGGCATCGGCGGCGATCCGGTATCCGGCGCTGGCTCCAAAATTGTCCACGTGGCTGTCATCGTCGAACTTATCCACATCCCCATTGAATGCATAAGCAGAAGCATAAAAACCGTTTTGCTCCAGTCCGGCCACCGCAGCCGATTCCCGGGTCTCGCCCAGCTCCAGGGTCAGGGGATCGGAGACCATGTGGGTTTCAAAATTGCCAAACGGCACATAGAGCTTGCCTGCGGAAAAATAAACCGGCCAGTTCGGAGACGGTGTCAGGGTAATATAGCCTTCATCCAGGTCCACGGGCTCGGTGTCGTCTTCTTCCCACAGAAACAACACATGGCCGCTGACATAATCGTTGAACTCCGCGTCAATGCCCAGTTCAACCGTTGCCAGGCTCAGATCGCTGGAATCTTCGCCTGTGCCGTCCCGGTTATCCTGGTCTTCATACACACCTTCGACCTCCAGCAGGCCGCTGATGGAGATTCGCTCCGCCCAGGTTTCCGTGAAATCCCTGATTCCGGATTTATTCTCCAGGGCCTCGAGCCTGCGGGTCAGTTCGGAATTGGACAATTCCTCTGCAGATGCGCAAACCCAGGTTGCTGAAACACATAAGAAAGCTGCCAACGCCATTGCTGCAAACCGTTTCATTGATTTTGTTCCTTTCTTTTGTCTGTTCAAAATGATGAGCCTGTAAAAAGTCTTTTTTACAGGCAGTGTTCAGTTTGAAGTGATTAAGTGTTAAGTAAAATCAATAAATTACTTCTTTGTTGGTTGGCGTTTATATTCGTTTTAGGGCTTCTGCGTCACTTCAAAAAAGCTGCTGTTCGTGCCTGGTTCTGTAATTTTCGCATGATGCCGGCCCGGTGGCGGTTTGCTCCCTGCTGACCGCTTGCGCGCTCAATGCGACTCGCAAACCACCCCCGGGCCGGCATCATGGC
>NZ_JBSRLA010000075.1:0-14475 GCF_055149105.1 Desulfosalsimonas sp.
AAATATCTTTACTGAAGAGGCCTGTCGCCCAGGCCATTAAAATCAATATCTCATTGATATTTCGAACTTTAGGTGTTATTGGAAAAGAGCCACACCCAAATGTTACTTTCCCTTCATGGACCGAAACGATCCGGTGGTTGGAAATGGCCACCCGGTGGGTGTAGCCACCGAGATATGCCAATACCTTGTCTGGAGTTGCAAAAGGCTGCTTGGCAAAAACGATCCATTTTTTACAGCCGACCTCGGCTAATAGCCGGGCAAATGCCTCTGAAGACTGGAAAGCTTCTGCCTTGCCGGGGAAAATCAAAACACCTCGATCATTGGCCAGCCGCAGTTTGCGCAGATAGATTCTTCGAAATGCCTTGGCCAGCGATTCATTGCGGAACAGATATTTTCGACGAGCATTGATCCATCTGTCTTCGTCAAATGCCAGAACCCCGGCCGGTATCAGACAATGGAGGTGGAAATGATCCATCAGAGTTTGCGACCAGGTGTGGAGCACCGCGATAAAGCCGATCCGGCCCGAAAGACGCCATTGCCGATCTTTGGCAAAATTGGTGAGGACCTCATTAACCGCTTCAAACAAAAAACCCAGCAGGATCTTTTTGTTGCAGAGAATCAGTGGGTTGAGAAGATGCGGAATTGTGAAGACCAGGTGGAAGTATCCGACCGGCAGCAGTTCGGAGCGGCGGTCGTTGAGCCATTTTTCCTTTGCAAGGCTCTGACACTTCGGACAGTGGCGGTTGCGGCAGGAATTGTAGGCCGGCCGCTCAAAGCTGCAGTGATCGCATTTTTCAAGGTGGCCGCCAAGAATCGGGGTCCGGCAGATTTTAATCAGGTTAAAGACGGCAAGCTGTTCGGGGGACAAGGAATATTTTTGACAATAGGCCTCGCCGTATTGCCGGAACACATCGGCTGCTTCATATCGGGGCCGGTTCATGATCGCCTCCTGGGATGTCGTCGGTTGCATCCAAGGGGCTGTAGATCGATACGGACCGTTTGGGCTGGACATGAAAGTAGACCATGGTGGTCTGGATACTGCTGTGGCCCAGGAACTTTTTGATGTAATAAATATCCACACCCTGTTCGAGCAGGTGGGTGGCAAAACAATGGCGCAGAGTATGAATACCTTTGCCCCGGGTGACGCCGGCCGCTTTTTTGGCCCGATGATATATTCTCTGTGCTGTGGTGACGGACATGGGCAGGTCCTTGAATCTTCCGAAAAAGATGTAGCTCTGCGGTCGAAAAGCCTTCCAGTAGATGCGCAGGTAATCCAGGGCTTTTTGAGACAGCAACGTATAACGATCTTTTCGACCCTTTCCCTGTTCGACCCGGACCAGCATGCGGTTGCTGTCGACATGTGCGATTTTGAGCTCCACGAGTTCACCGACCCGCAGGCCTGAGCCGTAGACCATGGCCAGAAGTGCCTGGTGCCGGATATCGCGGCCTGCATTGATAATGGCGCACACTTCCTCTTTGCTCAATACTTCCGGCAGTTTTTGAATGCGGGGTCGGGGCGGCATCCAAAAATCGCCAGACTTGCGCTTTAGAAATTTCAAATAAAAATGGTTCAGGGCGCTGAATGCAACATTGCAGGTGTTCCAGGAAAGTTTGCGTTCCTTCATCAAATACAGCAGATAGGCTTGTATCTGCTGGTTGGTCAATTTATCCGGGCTTTGGTTGTAATAGCGGGCCAGTGCGTTGACAGCCTGCATGTAAGAATCGATCGTACGGTCGGAGAATCGTTGCAGGGTCAGATAGTCATTGAATCTTTTGCGAAGTGGTGTGTTCATAATGCCTCCTTATCCTGGGTTTGATTGAAAAACCGGCTTCAAACCGGTGTCTAAGAAAGCATATAAAACAGTTTTGGCTTTTAAGGATATGAGAAAAAACGGCGAGAAAAGAACAGAAGTAATTGAATTGTAATCAGATAGGTATGCACATTTCCGCGAAGCGGTTTAGTTCAACCAGGCGTTTAATGCTCTTTTGTTTTTGTATCGCAACGTCCTTGGAATTGAATTCGGAGAATTAAAGGATGTGCAGAGAGCCAAGAAACCCCGGAAACTCCCGGTTGTGTTTACCAAGGATGAAATCCGGCAGATTATAACCCAACTGGACGGATACAAGTGGATAATGGCTCAGCTTATGTACGGCGCCGGGCTGCGGGTCATGGAATGTGTACGATTGCGGGTAAAAGACATTGATTTCGGATACGGGCAGATTCTTGTAAGAGACGGTAAGGGTGCAAAGGATCGGGTTACCATGTTGCCGGAGGTTTTGAAGGAACCGTTAAAGCGCCACATAGGAAAAAACCCGGGGGATATGCTATGGAGCTGACCCCGCGGCAGGAAAGTGTGTATCGGGTCATTTGCGACTATCACCGGAAGTATGGGTATTCGCCGAGTGTGCGGGAGATCTGCGATAGGCTCGGGCTTGCGGGGCCGGCCGGGGTGCACCGGATTTTGGGGGTGCTGGAGGAAAAAGGGGTGATTCGGTCTGCGGCGGGCAAGAAACGCTCGTGGGTGCCGGTGGATATGGAGCAGTGCAGGGGCATGCCGGTTGCCGGCACCATTGCCGCGGGAAAGCCTTTGGATGTATGGGACCGGCCGGATGAGCGAATTGGTGTTGATCCCATGCTTTACGGAAACCAGGATTGTTTTGCTTTGCGTGTGGTTGGCGATTCCATGATTGGGGCATATATTCTGGACGGGGATCTGGCGGTGATCCGGCCGCAGGCGGATGTGGATGACGGCCGGATTGCGGCTGTGCTGGTGGATGGGGTGCTGCCTGAGGCAACCTTGAAAATAGTGCGAAAAAAGCGCAATACTTTGGAACTGCACTCGGCCAACCCGGCATATAAGGCCATGCGGTTTTACGGGCAAAGAAAAAACCGGGTCACCATTGTAGGTTTATACGTGGGGCTGATCCGGCAAGGCGGGTGATGACAGCGGCCATGCGGGGCTTTCGGAGATTTTCCAATTGACTCGTTTTGTGCTTTGGTTTAGGTCAGAAGGGATATGTGGATGGATTTTGAAGCATTTTGTCTTATCACCCAAATGGAAAACACCAATGACACCTGCAGATTATCTGGCCGAAGTCGTATTTGCCGCCATGGAGGCGGGGGCCGCGGCCCTGGAAGTTTATGAAGAAGATTTTGAAGTAGAGGAAAAATCCGATCACTCCCCGCTGACCCTGGCCGACCGCCGGGCCCACGAGATTATCGCCGCCCGGCTAAAGCCTTTGCAGATTCCGGTTTTAAGCGAGGAGGGCAGAGATATTGCCTATGCGGAAAGAAAGAACTGGGAGCAATTGTGGATCGTTGATCCCCTGGACGGCACAAAGGAGTTTGTGAAAAAAAACGGCGAATTCACCATTAATGTCGCATTGGCGCAAAATGGCGTGCCGGTGCTGGGGGTGGTGTTTGTGCCGGTCAAGGATCATGTTTATTTTGCCGCACAGGGCAGGGGCGCATTTCTGGCAGACGGCGGGGATCTTCGGGGCCTTGATAAAACATCCGGAGCAGATGCGCTGATTTCGGTTTCCCGGCGCCTTCCGTTGGCGGATCTGCCGGCGCGGGCTTATACTGTGATGGGCAGCCGGTCTCATGCAAGTGAGGCGCTTCTGGCGTTTGTGGAGGAAAAAAAACGGGAGCACGGAGACCTGGAGTTTATTTCCGCGGGCAGTTCGCTGAAGTTCTGCATGGTGGCAGAGGGCCGGGCGGATCTGTATCCGCGCACCGGACCCACCATGGAGTGGGACACGGCCGCGGGCCAGGCAGTGGTGGAGCAGGCCGGAGGGGCGGTGCTGGAGTTTGAAAGCGGCAAACCCCTGGCATATAACAAGGAAAACCTTACCAATCCGTGGTTTATCGTGTATCGCACGGCTTAAAGACGGACAACAGGGCGGATAAACATGGCAGATACGCAGGCAGAGGCGCACGGCGGCGGGCTGGTCAATCTCATGGTCGATGAGGACCGGGCAGGGCTGTTAAAGGAAATCACCATGAACCTGCCGGACGTGAATTTGTCCGAGCGCAACATGTGTGACCTGGAGGTGCTGGCAACAGGCGGGTTTTCTCCTTTGGAAGGCTTTATGGTGCGGGCCGACTATGAGGCGGTGCTCGACCGGATGCGCCTGCAGTCCGGTGTGCTGTGGCCCGTGCCCATCTGCCTGGATGTGACCGCCGCCCGGGCTCAAAATCTGGAAGCCGGCCAGTCCGTGGCCCTGCGTGATCCCGAGGGATTTTTGCTCGGGGTGATGCATATTGAAGACATCTGGCCCGCAGAGCGGCAAAAAGAAGCCGAGATGGTCTACGGCACCACAGACACCAGCCATCCCGGGGTGGATTACCTGTTTAACCGGTCCGGGGATTACTACATCGGCGGGGCCATCGAGGTGGTCAGTCTTCCCATTCATTTTGACTTCAAACAGATGCGGCTGTATCCCAAAGAGGTGCGGCGGGCTTATGAAAAACTGGGCTGGCAGCGGGTGGTGGGTTTTCAGACCCGAAATCCGATACACCGGCCCCAGTTTGAGATGACCATCAAGGCCATGCGCCAGGCCCGGGCCAATCTGCTGATCATGCCCGTGGTGGGCATGACCCGGCCGGGTGACTTTGACCATTTCATCCGGGTGCGCTGCTGCCGGCATGTGACCGAGCATTACCCCTCAGACTCCCAGGTCACGACCCTGCTGCCGTTGGCCATGCGCCTGTCCGGGCCCAGGGATGCGCTGCTCGATGCCATTATTGCCAAAAACTACGGATGCACCCATTTTATCGTGGGCCACGACCATGCCAGCCCGGGCCGGAACAAAAGCGGAGGCCTGTTTTACCCTGCTGAGCGCTCCCGCCAGGTGGCGGCCGAGCACAGCGCGGAAATCGGCGTTGAGATCGTGCCGTTTGAGGAAATGGTGTATCTGCCATTTGAAGACGAGTACCGGAGCAAGGATCAGGTGGCGCCGGGCACGGACACCATTTCCCTGTCCGGATCCGATATCCGCCAGCGGGTCCGGGAGGGCAGAAAGATCCCGGAATGGGCCACGTTTCCCGAGGTGGTACAGGAGCTGCAGCGGGCCTATCCGCCCCCGGAGCGCCAGGGTTTTACGGTGTTTTTAACCGGGCTTTCCGGGGCGGGCAAATCCACCATTGCCAAGGTTTTATACTCCAAGTTCCTGGAGCGGGGCGACCGGCCCGTGACTTTGCTGGACGGCGATATTGTGCGGCGCAATCTGTCCAGTGAGCTCAATTTTTCCAAGGAACACCGCAACATCAACGTGCTGCGCATCGGTTTTGTGGCAAGCGAGATCACCAAGAACCGGGGTGTGGCCATATGCGCGCCCATTGCCCCTTACGAGGTCACCCGCAGGGAAATCCGGGGCACCATCGAGTCCTACGGCGGGTTTATCGAGGTGCACGTGAGCACGCCTATTGACGAATGTGAAAAGCGGGACCGAAAGGGCATGTATGCAAAGGCCAGGGCTGGGCTGATTTCCGGGTTTACCGGTGTGGATGACCCGTATGAGGAGCCTTCCAGCCCGGAGCTGCGCATTGATACCACTGATCTGACCCCGGCTGAGGCGGCTCAGGAGATTTTGCTGTTTTTGAGTAATAAGGGGTTTATTTAGTGATGAGTAATGAGTGATGGGTGATGGGTGACAAAGGCGGGTGACAGGTGACGGGTGACAAGACAAAGGCAGGTGACAGGTGACGCGTGACGGGTGACAAAGGCAGGTGACGGGTGACGGGTGACGGGTGACGGGTGACAGAGGGCGGAAGACAGAGGACAGAAGACAGAAGACAGAAGACAGAGAACAGAGAACAGAGAACAGAGGACAGAAGGCGGAAGAAAAAAGACAAGGAAGAGGGTTGGAAAGGGTTGGAGATGAAGGATAGTGTGATTGGGGTTATCGGGCTGGGGTATGTGGGGCTGCCGCTGGCTGTGGCTTTTGGCCGGAATTTCCGGACCATTGGATATGATATTAAGACGGATATTGTTGAAAGCTACCGCAGATGCGTGGATCCCACCGGAGAGCTGAGCGGCGATGAGCTGCGCTCAGCCAAGCGGCTGGAATACACCGACGGCCCGGAGCGGCTCAGGGAGGCGGACGTGATTGTGGTGGCTGCGCCCACGCCCATTGATATTGCCCGTCAGCCGGATCTCGGGCCCATTACCTCGGCCACCCGCACAGCGGGGCGGCACATGAAAGAGGGCGCGGTGGTGGTTTTTGAATCCACGGTCTATCCCGGCCTGACAGAGGAGGTCTGTGTGCCCATCCTTGAGGCTGAATCCGGACTTTCCTGGAAAACCGGGTTTCACGTGGGCTATTCTCCGGAGCGGATCAACCCGGGCGACAAGGAACACACCCTGGCCACCATTGTCAAGGTGGTGGCCGGAGACGATGAGCCGACCCTGGAGCTAGTGGCCGGGCTTTACGGCACCATTGTCACCGCGGGCGTGCACCGGGCCGAGTCCATCCGGGTGGCCGAGGCGGCCAAGGTCATTGAAAACACCCAGCGGGATCTCAATATCGCGCTGATGAACGAGCTGGCCGTGATTTTTGACAACCTGGGCATTGACACCCAGAACGTGCTCAAAGCCGCGGGCACCAAGTGGAATTTTCTGCCATTCAAGCCCGGGCTCGTGGGGGGGCACTGCATTGGCGTGGATCCCTATTATCTGACCTACAAGGCCGAAACCATGGGCTATCATCCGGAAGTGATCCTGGCGGGCCGCCGGATCAACGACCAGATGGGCAAGTTTGTGGTGGAAAAGACCGTAAAACTCATGTGCCGGGCCGGCCGCAGCATCATCGGCGGGCGGGTGGCCATTTTGGGCCTGACCTTTAAGGAGGACTGCGCGGATCTGCGAAACACCCGGGTCATCGACATTGTCGAGGAAATCCAGGCCTACGGCATCACGCCCTTGATCCACGACCCCCTGGCAGACCCGGCTGCGGCCCGCAGCATTTACGGCATTTCCATGTGCGGATGGCCGGACCTGCATGATCTGGATGCCGTGATCATTGCCGTGGCCCACCGGGAATACAGGGAAATGGCCGGGCAGGATTTTCTCAATCACCTGGTGCCCGGCGGATGCTTGATTGATGTCAAGGGCATGCTTGATCCGGCTGAGATCCGGCAAAACGGATTTTATTTCTGGCGGCTTTAGGGCCGCCAGTGCCGCCTATCCCCGTGTGGCTTCCTTGTATGCCGCGGTCTGCTTGCTGATAATGGCCGGCAGATCCGTGTTGTCCGCGTTTTCCTCGATGGTGCGCTCAAAGGCGCTTCCGATGACCACCCCGTCGGCAATGCCTGAAACCGCAGCCACATCCGCTGGCGTGGAAATGCCAAATCCCACGCAGACAGGCACGTCTGCCGATTGCCTGAGTTGGTCCACGTACTCGCCGATCTGGGTGAAATCCAGCCCCCCCGAGCCGGTCACCCCGGTCATGGAAACCATGTAGAGAAATCCCGATGCCCCGCCGGCAATCATCTGCATGCGGTCTTCCGGGGTGGTGGGGGCCACCAGGCGGATCAGGGAAAAGTCTTTCCCGGTCCAGGCGCCGGTGAACTCCTCGGATTCTTCCGGGGGCAGGTCCACCACCAACACCCCGTCTGCGCCCGCGGCAACGCTGTCTTTGTAAAACGCTTCGATGCCGTAGGCCATGATCGGGTTGTAATAGGAAAACAAAACAATGGGCACGTTTGATGTTTCCCGGATTTTTCGGGTCATCTCCAGCACCCGGCCCAGGTTCATGCCGGCTTTCAATGCCCGGGCCGATGATCGCTGGATCACCGGGCCGTCTGCCGTGGGATCGGAAAACGGCACGCCCAGTTCCAGAATGTCCACCCCGTTTTCACACATGGTCGAAACAATGGAAAGCGAGGTTTCCATGTCCGGGTCCCCTGCGGTGACAAAGCCCACCAGGGCCTTTTCCCCCTTATCTTTCAAACGTGCAAAAGTCTGTTCAATCCGTGTCATTGCATATGTCCTTTCCAAAAATCCCTGATATCCGTCTTCTTATCTCTGCCTTCCGCCCTATGCCCTCTGTCTTCCGTCTTCGGCCTTCCGCCCTCTGTCTTCTGCCCTCTGTCATCCGTCTTCCGACCCTTCTGCGTATTCCGCCACAATCCCCAAATCCTTATCCCCCCGCCCGGAGAGATTGACCACAATGACTCTGTCAGACGGGGCGTTTGCGGCAATGTCCATGGCCGCGGCCAGGGCATGGGAGCTTTCCAGGGCCGGGATGATGCCCTCGGTGCGGCACAGCTCGTAGAAGGCGGCCATGGCCTGATCATCGGTGATGCTCACGTAATTGACCCGGCCCAGGTCCTTGAACATTGAATGTTCCGGGCCCACGCCCGGGTAATCCAGGCCCGCGGAAATGGAATGGGCTTCGCTGATCTGACCGTATTGGTCCTGGAGCAGGTAGGATTTGGAGCCGTGGAGCACGCCCAGGGTGCCCGCGCCCAGGGTGGCGGCGTGTTTTCCGGACTCAATGCCCGTGCCCGCGGCTTCCACGCCGGTCATGGCAATGGCCGGATCATTGACAAACGGGTAAAACAGGCCCATGGCATTGGAGCCGCCGCCCACACAGGCCACCAGGTGATCCGGCAGGCGGCCGATTTCATTGATGGCCTGATCCCGGGTTTCTTCGCCGATGACTTTTTGAAAGTCGCGCACCATGGCCGGGTAGGGGTGGGGGCCGGCAACAGAGCCGATTACGTAAAACGTGTCGCGCACGGCCGATACCCAGTAGCGCATGGCCTCGTTCATGGCATCCTTGAGGGTGCCGGTGCCCGATTCCACGGGCACGACCTGCGCGCCCAGAAGCTCCATGCGGTTGACGTTGGGGGCCTGGCGGCGGATGTCTTCGGTGCCCATGAAGATCTTGCATTCCATGCCGAAAAACGCGGCCGCAGTGGCCGTGGCCACCCCGTGCTGGCCGGCGCCGGTCTCGGCAATGACCTTGGTCTTGCCCATGTGCCGGGCCAAAAGCGCCTGGCCCAGGGTGTTGTTGATCTTGTGGGCCCCGGTGTGGACAAGGTCCTCGCGCTTCAGGTAAATGGCACCGCCGCCGGTTTTCCGGGAGAGCCGCTCGGCAAAATACAAAGGCGTGGGCCGGCCGGCAAAGTCTTTTAACATGCCGTAAAGCTCTTTTTGAAACCCCGGGTCGCCGACGTGTGTGCGGTAGGCTTCATTTAATTCCAGCAGGGCCGGCATCAAGGTTTCGGCCACGTAGCGGCCCCCGTAAATGCCAAAATGGCCCCTTTCATCCGGGTATCGGGTAAAGTCGGTGTTTTCCTGCATGTTTTGGCTGCTGCCGGTATTAGACATCAGAATATTCTCCTTGTGGGATTTTCCGGTTTACAAAGACGCACCGCATAAATAAAGTCGCGCACCTTTTTTGTATCTTTTCTGCCCGGGGCCGATTCCACCCCCGAGCTGACATCCACCGCGTCCGGGGCGGCCCGGCCGATGGCTTGGGTTATGTTTTGCGGATCCAGCCCGCCGGCAATGATGGTGGGATGGTTTTGGGCAAAGGCCCGGGCCGCGGACCAGTCCCAGGTTTTTGCGTTGCCCCCGGGAAGCTTGCCCGAAGAACACTCCACCAGAAACGCCGGGGCGTTATAGGCCCCTGCCGCGTCAATGCCGGGCACGCCGTTGACATAAAGGCATTTGACAACAAACACATCATTTTCCCGCAGCCTTTGCACAAGCGCCGGTGACTCTTTTCCGTGGAGCTGGACCGCGGAAAGCCCGCAGGCAGCCGCGGTTTTTGTAAGCGTGTCAAAGGATTCGTTGACAAACACCCCCACCCGGGCCACGTGGGACGGGAGCACGGAGGCGATGCGCGCGGCCTGATCCGCGGTGACAAACCTGGGGCTTTTGGGATAAAACACCAGGCCCACGGCATCAGCGCCCCAGGCCGCGCAGGCAAGGGCGTCTTCCACGGCCGTGATGCCGCAGATTTTCACCTGGATGCGATCGTGTTTGATTTCCGGGAAATAGCCGGTATACATGATCTGTCTGTCCGTGTGGGGTTATCCGCCAATCAGGCGGGTTAAAAATTTTTCCGGATCATCGGCCGTAACCAGGCTCTCTCCGATCAAAAACCGGGAAATGCCGGCTTTGAGGTTTTGCTCAATGTCTTTTCTGGAGGAAATGCCGCTGGCCGCCACCGGGATCTGTCCGGGGCCGAGTTTTTTTGACAATGACATGGCGGTTTCAATGTCTGTGTCAAACGAGGCCAGGTTCCGGTTGTTAATGCCGATCACAGCGGCGCCAACATCTATTGCCGCCTCCAGATCGGCTTCGGTGTGCACCTCCACCAGGGCATCAATGCCGAGTTCGGCGCACAAGCCGGAAAATTCCAGGAGCTGCTGTCTGGACAATATGCGCACGATCAGCAAAACCGCGTCCGCACCCCAGGCCGCGGCCTCGTAAATCTGATAGTCGGATATCACAAAATCCTTGCGCAATACCGGCAGAAAACATGCGTTTCTGGCGGCCACGAGATCGGCCGGGCTTCCCTTGAAAAAAGCCCGGTCGGTTAGCACGGAAAGGGCGGCTGCCCCGCCGCGCTCATAGGCTTGTGCCAAGGCTGCCGGGTCCAGATCGGCACTGATGTCGCCTTTGGACGGCGAGGCCCGCTTGATTTCCGCGATAATGCGCACCTGATCGGCCGGCCCGGCCAGGGCGTCGTAAAAGGATCTGCGCTTGGCGGTTTTTGTCCGGGCCTGGTCTTTTAGCCCAGACAAGGGGGTTTGCGTGCGGCAGGCAGCCACCTCGTCTTTTTTGTGCGCCACGATCCGGTCTAAAATATCTGCGGCCATTTACGCGTTCTCCCGGGTAAATTCAATCAGTGCATTTAATTTATCCATGGCAGCGCCCGAGTCAATGGCGTTTTCAGCCAGGGTTACGCCGTTTTCAACCGATTCGGCTCGCCCGGCGGCCACAAGGGCGGCGGCCGCATTGATGATCACGATATCGCGGCGGGCGCTTTTTTCCCCGGAAAGAATGCTTTTGGTGATCTCTGCGTTTTGTTTCGGATCACCCCCGGCGATTTCCTCTGGTGCGGCCATGCGGCCGAAATAGGTCTCGGGTGAAATGTCATAGGTGGATATCTGCCCGTTGTTTAATTCACACACCCGGGTGGGGGCACACACCGAGATTTCATCCAGGCCGTCGTGTCCGTGGACCACCAGGGCCCGTTTGGTCCCCAGGCGCTGCAGGGCTTTGGCAAACATCTCTGTTAACTCCGGGGCAAACACGCCCACAAGCTGGCGGTTGGCTGCCGCCGGGTTGGTCAGGGGACCGAGCATGTTGAAAATGCTGCGCAGACCCACCTGCTTTCTGGCGTTTGCCGCGTATTTCATGGCTCCGTGGAATTTCGGGGCAAACAAAAACCCGATGCCGATTTCGGCAATGGCCTCCTCCACGATCTCCGGGTCAACGTCCAGGTTCACACCCATGGCCTCGAGCACGTCTGCGCTGCCGCACTGGCTGGAAATGGAGCGGTTTCCGTGCTTGGCCACCACCGCGCCCGCGCCTGCGGCCACAAACGCGGTGACCGTGGATATGTTAAAGGTCCCGGAGGTGTCTCCGCCCGTGCCGCAGGTGTCGATGACGTCCCGGGCCATGGTTTCGATGCGGATGGCTTTTTTGCGCATGGCCCGGGCCGCGCCGGCAAGTTCGGCATAGGTTTCGCCCTTGGTGGCCAGCGCGCCCATGAATGCCCCCACCTGCGCGTCTGTGGTGTTTCCGGAAAAGATTTCACCGAGCATGGCCGACATCTCCTCCTCGGTCAAATTGTTTCGCTGGTAAATCTTGTAAAGCAGGTCTCGGAACATGGCGGTCCTCCGTTTATGAATGGTTCTGGCCGGTGGTGCACATCTTGAGAAAATTTCGCAGAATCCGTTTGCCCGTGGGCGTCATGATGGATTCCGGGTGAAACTGGATGCCTTCTGTGGGATGCGTTTTGTGGCGAAGGCCCATGATTTCGCCGTCCTCGGTGCGCGCGCTGATTTTCATGCATTCGGGCAGGCTGTTTTCATCCACGGCCAGGGAATGATAGCGCATGGCGGCAAACGGCTTGCTGATGCGCGAAAATATGGTTTTTCCGTCCGCGGTCACAGTGGAGACCTTGCCGTGCATCAGTGATTTTGCGTGAATGATTTTTCCGCCAAATGCATGGGCAACCGCCTGGTGTCCCAGACACACCCCGAGTATGGGGATTTGGCCGGAATACCGGGCGATGGTGTCAACCGATAACCCGGCTTTTTCCGGGCTTCCCGGGCCCGGGGACACCACGATGCCGGAAACCGGGTTGGTGTCCGGATAGGCAATGTCAAAGGCATCGTTTCTGCGCACTTCGACTTCCGCGCCGAGCTGCCGCAGATACTGCACCAGGTTGTATGTAAACGAGTCGTAGTTGTCGATGACAAATATCATGTCCGCCCCTTATTGCAGTTGGTGTTGAACCAGTTCCAGGGCCCGGCCGATGGCCATGGCCTTGTTGACCGTCTCGGTGTATTCGGCCTCCGGGTCAGAGTCGGCCACGATGCCTGCTCCGGCCCGCACGGTCAGGCGGTTTTGGTTGATAGTGGCTGTGCGGATGGTAATGGCCAAATCCATGTTGCCGTGAAAGGAGATATAGCCCACGGCCCCGCCGTAGGGCCCCCGGGGTTCGGATTCCAGCTCTGAGATGATCTCCATGGCGCGAACTTTTGGCGCGCCGCTCAAAGTGCCGGCCGGAAAGGATGCGGCCAGCAGATCCCAGGCATCCACCCCTTCCATGAGATCGCAGGTGATGTTGGAGACCAGGTGCATCACATGGGAGTAGCGCTCCACCACCATCAGGTCCGTGACCTGCACTGTGCCGGTTTCCGCCACCCGGCCCAGGTCGTTTCTGCCCAGATCCACCAGCATGAGGTGTTCGGCCCGCTCCTTTTCGTCCTGGAGCATTTCGTCTGCCAGGGCCCGGTCCTCCTGCTCGGTTTTTCCCCTGGGCCGGGTGCCGGCAATGGGCCTTAAGGTGGCGATGTTGTTTTCCAGCCGCACCATGGTCTCAGGAGATGAGCCCACCAGCACGGTGTCATCCAGGTGCATGAAAAACATGTAAGGCGACGGGTTGATATAGCGCTGGGCCCGGTACAGGGCCGTTGCATCATCAAAGGTCCGGTTGGCGCAAAAGGGCTGGGAGATCACCGCCTGGATGATTTCGCCGTCTTTTATGCGGGATTTGGCAATCTCCACGTTTTTTTTGTAAACCGACGCGTCATGGACCGGCTCCAGGCTCACAGGTTCGGCGGCGTTTTGGCCGGCCGTGCTGCGGGCGGTTTTTTCCAGGATGGTATTTTGAAGCGCGTCAATGCGCTGTTCGGCGGCCTGGTAGGCGGCTTGTGGGTCTGCGTTATCGTTTTTAAAACAGATGGCCACCATCATGAGCGTATTTTTGATGTTGTCGAAAATCAGCATCTCATCGGGGATCACAAAGTCGGCCATGGGCTGGTTTTCCGGCAGCCGGTTTTCAATGGCTTCGAAAAAGCACACGGTTTCATAGGAAAAATAGCCCACCAGTCCCCCCCAGAATCGGGGCAGTTCCGGGATGATTGCGGGGTTGTAGCGCTGCATGATCCCGCGCAGAACCGTGAGGGGATCGCCATTGTGCTCGATTTTTTCGGTCTGGCCGTTTTTTTCGGTTTCCACGCTGTGGGCATACACCCGGACCCGGGTGCGCGCAGATGTGCTCAGGAAACTGTACCGGCCCCAGCGCTCCCCGCCTTCCACGCTTTCGAGCAGAAATGCCGGGGACTGGTTGGAATACAGCTTTTTGATCACCGATACCGGGGTTTCCATGTCCGCCAGAATCTCCCGGCAGACCGGCACCACGTTGTGGCGGCGGAAATATTGTTCAAACGTGTCTTTGTCCGGAAACTGTCGCAGCCGCATGTGAGATGCTCCTTTTAAAAAATGCCTGTTGTCGGTTCCGAGTTGGGTGTAAACAAAAAAGGCCGCGGGTTTGCCCCGCGGCCTTTTTGTGTGCTTTTTTTGAAAATAAAAAAGACCGGGGGCTTAAGGGGCCGCCTCGGTCTTTTTGCTTGCGCTATGGCTGATTCAAACCGGTTTAAAGGCAGACCCCGCTATGCTGGTCCGCCACCACCAGTTCTGGTTTGTTTTCATTGTCTGCACATCAAATAAACACATGAGTTTTTCCGATACAGTCAAATACATTCGGGCCCGATGGCCGGTTTGTTTAAATTTGTATGTTTCAGGAATCAATAAAAGCTTTTTAACGGATTTGTCAAGCAAAAATTTGTGCGGGTTTTTCATTTGTGTTTGAAGCTACATTTCGGTATGAATCCTTTAAATATGATGGCGCCGTAAAAAGTTCAATATCTGCGTTACGCGCAATTTCTCAGAATTTCACGTACGGCCAAGTACGCTGCATTCTTCGAAATTGCGCAAGCCT